>NZ_JBEUPA010000009.1:0-113030 GCF_040492065.1 Actinomadura sp. NPDC000929
ACCAGGCGCCGGTGGCGGGCGTGGTCGACTTGACCTACCGCTGCTGGGCGGCGGGCTCCCGGCGCGCAACCCCGACTTCACCGGCCGCGACGCCCTGCTCCGCGACATCCGGGCGGAACTGTCCGGCGCGGTGACCTCCCTGCTGCCCGCGGACCCGCGGCGGCTCGGCGGGCAGGGCAAGTCGCAGCTCGCCGTCGAGTACGCCCACCGCCACGCGGGCGACTACGACCTCGTCTGGTGGGTGCCCGCCGAGCGGACCACGCTCGCCAGGTCGTCGCTCGCCGAGCTGGCCCGGCGGCTCGGCACGCCGCTCAGCGACGAGGTCAACCGGACCGTCGAGCACCTCCTGGACGCGCTGCGCGCGGGCCCGGGGCGCCGGCGCTGGCTGCTCATCTACGACAACGCCGCCGACCCCGACGAGATCGTCCCGCTGATGCCGGTGCGCCGGGGGGAGCCCGGCGGGCGGCTGACGACCGCCGTCCCGGGAGGGCACGTCCTGGTCACCTCCCGGGACCACCGCTGGACGGAGCTCACCGCCGGCAAGGAGGTGGGCGTGTTCGAGCGCGCGGAGAGCATCGCGCTGCTGTGCCGCCGCGTGCCCGGCCTCACGCCCGCCGACGCCGACCGGCTCGCCCGGCGGATCGGCGACCTGCCGCTGGCGGTCGAGCAGGCCGCGGCGTGGCACGCCGTGACCGGCCGGACGACCGCGGAGTACCTGCGGCTCCTCGACCGCCGGCTCCGCGAGAAGGCCCGGCCGGCCCTCCCGCCGGACTATCCGGCCGAGCTGGCCGCGACGCTGACCCTGGCGTTCGAGCGGCTGCTGGAGGACGCGCCCGCCGCGGGGCGGCTGCTGGAGCTGTGGGCCTTCTTCGGCCCCGAGCCCGTCACCCGGAACCTGCTGTCGGCGGGCGCCGCGGACGGCCTCCCCCCGGAACTGGCGGAGACGCTGGGAGACGCCGGCCTGCTCCGGACGGCGATGGCCGACATCAGCCGCTACGCCCTCGGCCGGTTCGACCCGGATCCGTGCAGCCTCCAGGTCCACCGGCTCGTGCGGACGATGCTGCAGACCAGGCTCTCCGAGACCGACCGCCGGACCGTGCGGGACCGGGTGCACCGGATCCTCGCCGCCGCGACGCCGCAGGCGACGCCGGAGGACGAGACCACCTGGGGGATCCGAGCGGAGATCGCCCCGCACGTGGTGCCGTCGGGCGTCATCGGCGGCGCGTCCACCGAGGTCCGCGGGGTCGCGCTCGACCAGATGCGCTACCTGTACCTGCTCGGCGACTTCGAGGGCAGCCGCGTCCTCGCCGAGCTCGCGCTGGAGCGGTGGCAGCGAGAGCTCGGCCCCTACGACGAGTCGGTGCTCATCGCGGGCCGCGAGCTCGGCACCGTGCTGCGCGCGCTCGGGGAGGTGGCCGCGGCGAACCGGCAGAACGCCGACATCCACCGGCGGACGACCGAGCGCTTCGGGCCCGGCCACTCGCTCACCATGCGCGCCGCCCGCAACGTCGCCGCCGACCTGCGGCTGAAGGGCGACTTCCGGGCCGCCCTCGCCCTCGACCAGGACACGCTGCGCCGCACGGTCCGGCTGTTCGGCAACGGCCACGTCGAGACGCTCGTCGTCGCCAACAACGTCGGCATCGACCTGCGCCTGCTGGGCGAGTTCGAGCGGGCGCGGGCGATCGACGCCGGCTCGGTCGAGCAGCTCCGCGCGAGCCTCGGCCCGCGCCACCGCAACACCCTGCTGGCCATCAGCCAGCTCGCCCGCGACCTGCACGGGCTGGGCGACTACCGCGAGGCCGCCGCGCTGCAGCGGGAGGTCCTGACGACCATGCGGGAGACGCCCGTGTCCGAGCACGCGTTCGTGCTGCACACGGAGATGAGCCACGCCGTCACCCTGCGGAAGCTGGGCCGCCACGGCGAGGCGATGGCGCGGGCGGAGGCGACGCTGCGGCTCCACACGCAACGCTACGGCGAGCGGCATCCCGACACCCTCGCCGCCCGGCGCGTGCTGGTGGCGGCCTGCCTGGCGGCCGGCGACGCCGGGAGGGCCCGCGCGCTCGGAGAGGCGGCCCTCGCCGAGCACCGCCGGGTCATGGGCATGGACCATCCGTTCTCCCACGCCTGCGCCGCGGACCTCGCCATGGCGCTGCGGGGCCTGGGCGACCACGAGGCGGCGCGCGTCCTCGACGACACGTCCGTCCGGGAGCTGCGCGCCGCGCTGGGCGCCGACCACTACTTCTCGCTCTGCTGCTCGGTCGGGCTCGTCCACGACCTGTTCCACATGGGCAGGCTGGAGGCGGCCCGCATCCGCTCCAACGAGACCTGGGAGCGGTTCGGCGGCCGGTACGGCCCGGACCACGTCTACACGCTCGCGTGCGCCCACAACCACCGGGTGATCTGCGACGCGCTCGGCCTGGAAGGCCCGGCCGGCGACCCCGTCGGCGCCCTGGCGGACGTCCTCGGGGACGGGCACCCCGACGTGAGGCAGGCCGGGGAGGGACGTCTACTCGACTGCGACATCGCGCCGACCTCGCTCTGAGCCGGATGGAACGGGGCTCGGCGCACGGAACTGAGGAGGGGCAGCGAACATGCTTCCCGATTTCGACGCCACCGGCCCTCTCTGGCGCCCCTCGGGGCCCTGCGTCATCGTCGGCTGCGACATCGCGGGTTTCGGCGACGCGACCCGGACCGACGACGTGCGACGGCACATGCGCGACGCGCTGTACCGGCATCTGGACGTGAGCCTCGCCGCCGCGGGGGTCCTCCTGGCCGACTGCTACTGGGAGGACCGCGGCGACGGAGCGATGATCGCCCTGCGGCCCCATCTGGAGGTGGAGTCGGTCCTGGTGGACGTCGCCGACACGCTGCGGGCCGAACTGGGCCGCCACAACCGGGTCGCCTCCGAGATCGCCCGGATCCGGCTGCGGATGGCGGTGCACACCGGGGAGGCCGTGTTCGACGGCCACGGGCTGGTGGGAACGGCCGTGAACCACACGTTCCGCATCCTCGACGCCCCCGCCTTCAAGGAGGCGCTCGGCGCGTCCGGGGCGTGGTTCGGGCTGGTCGTCTCCGAGCGCGTCCATTCCGACGTCGTCCGGCACGCCAGGGGGAGGATCATCCCGGAGGACTACCGGCGGATCGAGGTGGCGGTCAAGGAGACCGACGCCTCGGCGTGGATCAGGCTGCCGGGCGCGGACGCCGGCCGCCCGGACGCGCACCGGAACCCGGCCACCGCGGTCTCACCGCGGCCCTCGGTCTTCGCGCCGCCGCCGGACGCGCCGGACCGGCCGGCGGTCTTCGAACTGGTCGACCGCATGCTGGAGGTGCCGCTGCTGTCGTCCCCGCAGGGCCGCGACCAGGTGGTCGGCGCCCTCCGGCGGGACGTCGCCGCCGCGGTCACCCGTCACGCGGGCGCCCGGATGGACTGCTTCGCCATCCTCACCACGTGCCTGGACTACCCCGGCGGGCTGAAGGAGCTCGTCGACGTCACCCGGGGGCTGGCCGGAGAGTCGCTCTCCGTCCACCGTCTGGAACAGGCCATGGCCCGGATCCTGTGAGCCCCGCCCGGATCTCCTTCTCCGGGCCCGGGACGCGTCAGGCGTGCTCGGTGCGGAGGTGGTGCTTGAGGGTCGCCAGCTCAAGGTGCGGCGCGTGGCAGCGGTCGCAGGCCCAGACTCCGCTGGGTATCGTGACGCCGCGCGCCGACGCGTCCTCGCGCGCGCACAGCAGGTTGTAGGACTGGACGAGGCGTCGCCACGTCCTCCGGACCGCCGATGACATTCCCGCTCCCCCTCCGAGCCCGGTTCGGTGCTCTTGGGCTCAGCATAGGGTAACGGGAATGTCAAGGCGAAACGCCGGAGATCACTGCCCGATCTTCAGGCCCGGTTCGCCCTGCCGGTACTCCAGGGGCCGGACCCCCCGGCCGCCGGGCACGTTGGCGCCCCGGCGCATCATGCCGGTGGGCAGGATCGTCCGCCCGAAGCTGTTCGCGAACATCATCGCGGCGGCCGCGTACAGGGCGACCACCGAGGCGGCGACGAACAGCCAGCCGCCGACGTCCAGCGCCCAGGTCGTCCCCACCCAGAATCCGGCGGCCGTGAAGCCCGCGCCGACCGCCAGGCAGGCCCAGACCAGGGACGTCATCAGGTTCTCGCCGAGCGCGGCGAGCGCGCCCAGTCCGGTGATCACCGCGAGCGGGATGAACCAGAACGCGAATCCCTGATAGGCCGTGCCGAGGACCGGCGCCAGTGCCACCGGCGCCGCGCCGATGCTCACCAGCAGGAACAGCAGCCCCCAGCCGATGAAGAACGTGCCCCACATGCCGTGCATGGCGGTGGCCACGCCGTCCCGCGCCCGGTAGCCCCACAGGCCGGCCAGCAGCTGCGCGATGCCGCCGAAGGTCAGCACGAAGGGCCACAGGATGAGCGGGGTGCCGACGCCGCCGTACCAGCCGGCCTGCCACGCGCCCACCATCATGGCCGCGGCGGCGAGCCCGAACAGCCCGAGGATCGACGGCGCCGCGATCGGCTGCAGGAAGACGCGGGTGCGGTCCTCCCAGAGCGCGTGCTCGCCGGCCTGGTCCGCGCCCCTCGGGGGCGCCATCGCCGCGCCCTGTGCCGGTGCGGCCGCGCCGTGCGCCGGGGTGGCCGTGCCCTCCGCGGGCATCGCCTGTCCCGTGTGCTCGCCGGGCATCGGCGCGGATTGGTGCTCTCTACGCCTTGCCATGAGATCCCCCTCTGAATCGGAGAGCTGTAAACCCCTCCTAACCGTGTTCAACCAGGTCAAACGGCATATGACGGTTTCCTGAAGAGGTTCGCGTTTGCACCCGGCACCCTTTGCCGCACGCTGACGCGGGCATGGTGATCCGGTGGCTCAGCGGCTCGGGTGGCTCAGCGGGCGAGCGGCCGCGGCGGGCAGTGGATCTCCAGGCCGGGGGTGGCGTTCCAGCCGATCAGCGTGAACAGCCGCTCGATGTGCGGGGGGACCCCGTGCAGGACGAGGAGGCAGTCGCGCTCGTGCAGGGCGCGGGCGGCCTCGCTGAAGGCGCGCAGGCCCGCGACGTCCATGAACTCCACCCCCGACAGGTCGGCGTGCAGGTCGCCGGACACGCGGTCCTGGACGGCGCGCAGGGCGCGCGCGACCGCGGCGGTGTTGGAGACGTCGACCTCCCCGGCGAGCAGGACCCGGGGCACGCCCGACGCGGCCGTGATGCGCAGCAGCGCGGAGTCGTGCTCGACGATGTCGTAGCGGGGAGCCTCCCGCGCACCGGGGTCGGGGGCGCCCTCGCCGCCGGTGATCCGCCAGACCGTCATCTGCTCCTCACCCTCAACGGGGCGCCGCCGCTACCGTGCGCGGCCCCGTATATGCAAGGCTCTCACCTGTCGGGACCTTCTGGACCCCACCAGAGCGGAAAACCACGATCGGAAGCCATTTCATGGACGAGAAGGCGATCCTGGAACGTATCAACGATTTCATCGAGGAGGAACACTCTCTCCGGCAGGCGCACGAGCGGGCCGAGGCCTCCAACGCCGAGGTCCAGACGCGGCTGCGGGACCTGGAGGTGGCGCTCGACCAGTGCTGGGATCTGCTGCGGCAGCGGAGGGCCCGCCTCTCGGCGGGACAGAACCCGGAAGACGCCCAGGTCCGTCCCGCCGGCGAGGTGGAGGGCTACTGGCAGTAGCCCCCTCGCGGCCGGCCCCTCACGGGACCATCCAGCCGAGCACCGCGGTGGACTGCAGGCCGGACAGCACGCACATCCCGGCCAGGAACAGCAGGCTCCACAGCACCACGCGGCGGAAGATGTCGCCCTCGCGCCCGTCCAGGCCGACGGCCGCGGCGGCGATGGCGAGGTTCTGCGGCGACACCATCTTGCCGAGGACGCCGCCGGAGCTGTTGGTCGCGGCCATCAGGACCGTCGACAGGTCGGCCTTGTTCGCGGCGGTGACCTGCAGGGAGCCGAACAGCGAGTTGGACGAGGTGTCCGATCCGGTGACGGCGGTGCCGAGCCAGCCGAGGATCGGCGACAGCAGCGCGAACGCGCCGCCCGCCCCCGCCATCCACGTCCCGAGCGTCACGGTCTGCCCCGACGCGTTCATCACGAACGCCAGCGCCAGGACGGCCATCACCGTGATGATCGCCCACCTGAGCTGGACGAGCGTCGTCCCGTAGGCGCGCAGGGCCCGGCCGGCGCCGACGCCGAGGGCGGCCATGGTGATCAGCCCGGCGGCGAGCATCTGCGTGCCGGGCGTGGTCAGGTAGTTGAAGGTGAAGGTCGGCAGGGCCAGCGGCTTGCCGGTGGGGCCCGTGAGGTGCAGCCCCGGCCAGGAGAACGTCCGGGTCGCCCGGTCCAGGAGGTCCTTGACCGGCCCGATCTGGCAGACGACGAAGACCGCGATGATGATCGCGTAAGGCGCGTAGGCGCGGGCGACCTCGGCGCGGGAGTCCCCGGCCCGTCCCCCGTCCCGGCCCCCGGCGTCCCGGCCCTCGACGCGGGCGGCGAACTCCGGGGTCGGCTCGTCCGCCGCGCCGCCGGCGACCGGGGCGGGCTTCGCCGGCGCCGCCGACGGGCGCACCCGGACGGCCAGGACGACGGCCGCCGCGGAGACCAGCGACGCCACGACGTCGGCGAGCGGCACCGAGACGAAGTTCGCGGTGACGTACTGCGCGGCCCCGAACGCGGCGCCGCACAGCAGGGCGACGGGCCAGGTCTCGCGCAGCCCGCGCCGCCCGTCCACGATGGCGACGAGGACGAGCGGGACGAACACGGCGAGGATCGGGGTCTGCCGCCCCACCATGGCGCCGAGCGTGTCGCTGGACTCGCCGGTGACCTTGCCGAGCGTGAGGATCGGCGTCGCCATCGCGCCGAACGCGACGGGCGCGGTGTTGGCGGTGAGGGCGAGGACGGCGGCCTTGAGCGGCGGGAAGCCGAGCGCGATCAGCATGACGGAGGTGACCGCGACCGGCGTGCCGAATCCGGCCAGGGCCTCCAGCAGCGCGCCGAACGAGAACGCGATCAGCACCGCCTGGAGCCTGCTGTCGTCGCTGACCCGCGCGAACGACCGGCGCAGCACGTCGAAGTGCCCGGTGGCGACGGTGATGTTGTAGACCCAGAGGGCGTTGATGACGATCCACAGGATCGGGTAGAAGCCGAACGCCGCGCCCTCGGAGCCGGCGAGGAGCGCCTGGTCGGCGGGCATCCCGTACGTCCAGACCGCGACGGCCAGCGCGACCGCCAGCGCGATCAGGGACGCGAGCCACGCGCGCATGCGGACGCCGCCGAGCAGGACGAACAGCACGGCCAGCGGCAGCGCGGCGACCAGGGAGCTCCAGCCGAGCGAGTCGGCGACGGGATCGAGGACCTGCTGGTACACGGCGATCACCTCGCGGGGTAGTGGTCGCCCCCGAGTACGTCATCCCTACCCGGCCCGGTGACGGAGATCACCTTGATAGTGAACTTTTCAACCGGTCAGAGCTCCCGGAGGAGCCGGGCCGGGGTGATGGGCAGGTCGCGAACGCGGATCCCGGTGGCGTGGTGGACGGCGTTGCCGACGGCCGCCGCCGCGCCGACGATGCCGATCTCGCCGATGCCCTTGGCTCCCATCGGGTTCAGGTGCGGGTCGGACTCCTCCACCCACGCGGCGTCGACGTCGCGGATGTCGGCGCAGGCCGGGACGTGGTACTGGGCGAGGTCGCGGTTCAGGTAGTCGCCGAACTCCCGGTCCATGACGCTCTGCTCCATCAGCGCCATCCCGACGCCCATCGTCATCCCGCCGATGAACTGGGACCGGGCCGTCGTGGGGTTGATGATCCGCCCGGCGGCGAACACGCCGAGCATCCGGCGGACGCGGACCTCGCCGGTGTCGGCGTCCACCTCCACCTCGGCGAACTGCGCGCCGAACGCGTGCCGGGCGTACTCGGCGCGGGCCTTGAGCTCCTCGCCGGTGTCGGCCGACGCCTCCACGCCCTCCGGCGGGACGGCGCCGTTCAGCTTCCCGCGCAGGGCCTCGCAGGCGCGCACGACGGCCGTCCCCCAGCCGGCCGTCCCTCCGGATCCGCCCGCCACCGACGCCCGGGGGAACGAGCTGTCGCCGATCTCCATCCGGATGTCGGCGAGGTCCTCCTTGAGCGTCTCGGCCGCGATCAGGGCGAGGGCGGTGCGGGCGCCGGTGCCGATGTCGGCGGCGGCGATCCGGATGGTGAACGTCCCGTCGGGCTCGGCCCGGGCCGAGGCCTGGTTGGGCCGCTGGTAGGCGGGATAGGTGGACGCGGCGACGCCCGTGCCCACGAGCTTGCGGCCCTCCCTGCGGACGCCGGGACGGGGGTCGCGCCCGGCCCACCCGAAGCGTTCGGCGCCCTCGCGGAGGCAGGCGACCAGGTTCCGCGAGCTGAACGGAAGCCCGCTCTCCGGCTCGTGATCGGTGTCGTTGCGCACGCGGAGCTCGACCGGGTCGATGCCCGTGGCGACGGCCAGCTCGTCCATCGCCGATTCGAGCGCGTACATGCCGGGCGTCTCGCCCGGGGCGCGCATCCAGGACGGCGTGGGGACGTCGAGCGGCACCACCCGGTGCGAGGTGAGGCGGTGCGGGGCCCGGTACATCATGCGCGTGGGCGTCGCGGTCTGCTCGGCGAACTCCTTGACGGTCGAGGTCTGCTCGGCCACCTCGTGCAGGATCGCGTTCAGCCGCCCGTCCTCGCCGGCGCCGAGGCGCAGGCGCTGGACGGTCGGGGTCCGGTAGCCGGTGGTGGCGAACATCTGCTGGCGCGGGACGGCGAACTTCACGGGACGTCCCGCGACGCGGGCGGCCATCGCGGCGAGCACGACGTTCGGCCGGGGCGTGCCCTTGGAGCCGAACCCGCCGCCGACGTGCGGCGACACGACGCGCACCCGGGAGGGGTCGAGCCCGAAGACCTTCGCGATCGTGGACTGGACGGTCGACGCGCCCTGGTTGGAGTCGTACAGCGTGAGAGTGCCGTCGTCGTCCCACCGGGCGATCGTGGCGTGCGGCTCCATCGGGTTGTTGTGTTCGGCCGGGGTCGTGTAGACGGCGTCCACCCGCACGGCCGAGTCGGCGAACGCCTTCTCGGGCTCGCCCTGCCCGGTGTCCGCGGGGAACACCGGGTTCACCTTGTCCGGCTTGTAGAGGCCCGGATGGTCGGCGCGCAGACGCACGTCCGGCGCCTCCTCGGCGTACTCGACGCGCAGCAGGCGGGCCGCCTCCCGGGCGGTCTCCAGGGTCTCCGCGACCACGGCGGCCACGAACTGGCCGCGGTAGGAGACCGTCCGCGACTGGAACAGGGCCAGCTCGCCGTCCGAGGTGTCGTCGAGCTCGGGGGCGTTCTCGCAGGACAGGACGGCGAGCACCCCGGGCAGCCGCAGCGCGGCCTCGGTCCCGACCGACGCGATCCGGCCCTTGCCCACGCTCGCCTGGACGGCCGCGGCGTAGGCGGCGCCCTCCACGGGGTACTCGAACGCGTAGCGCGCCGTCCCGGTGACCTTCTCGCGGCCCTCCAGCCGGTCGGTCATGACTCCTCCCCCAGCTCGGTCAGCGTCCGGACGATCAGGTTGCGCGCCATCGGCACCTTGTAGGCGTTGTCGCGCAGCGGCTCGGCGGCCTCCATCTCGGCCTCGGCGGCGCGCAGGAAGGACTCCTCCGTCGCCTCCGCGCCGCGCAGGGCCTCCTCGGCGCGGCGCGCCCGCCACGGCTTGTGGGCGACGCCGCCGAGGGCCAGCCGGACGTCCCGAACCCGGCCGTCGGCGACGTCCAGCGCCGCCGCTATGGAGACCAGCGCGAACGCGAACGACGCGCGCTCGCGGACCTTGCGGTAGCGGGACGGGACGCCCAGCGCGGGGACCTCCACGGCGGTGATCAGGTCGCCCGGTTCGAGGGTGGTGTCGCGCTGGGGCTCGTCCCCGGGGAGCCTGTACAGGTCCTCGATGGGGACGGTCCTCTCTCCGCCGCGCCCCCGCACGCGCACGGACGCGTCCAGGGCGGCCAGCGCCACGGCCATGTCCGACGGGTGCGTCGCCACGCAGGCGTCGGAATGGCCCAGGATCGCCAGGTTGTGGTGCTCGCCCTCCCGCGCCGGGCACCCGCTGCCCGGGGTGCGCTTGTTGCAGGGCTTGGAGGTGTCCTGGAAGTAGGAGCAGCGGGTCCGCTGGAGCAGGTTGCCGCCGACGGTGGCGAGGTTGCGGATCTGGCCGGACGCCCCCGCGAGGACGGCCTGCGCCAGGAGGGAGTGGCCCTCGCGCACGGTCCGGTCGGCGGCGACGGCGCTGTTGGTCACCGCCGACCCGATGGCGAGGCTTCCGTCCGGTCGCAGCTCGATCTGGTCGTAGGGGAGATGCGCGACGTCGACGAGCCTGCTCGGCTCCTCCACCCCGAGCCGCATCAGGTCGACGAGGTTGGTTCCGCCGCCCAGGTAGACGGCTCCGTCCTGGTGGCGCTGGAGGGCGTCCTCGGCGCTGGTGGCGCGCTCGTACGCGAAGGGTCTCATGCCTCTGCCCCCTCCCTGCGCTGCGCAGCCTGCTTGAGGGCCGCGACGATGCCGACGTAGGCGCCGCAGCGGCACAGGTTGCCGCTCATCCGCTCGCGTATCTCGTCGTCGTCCAGAACGGGATCGGCCCCCAGGTCGCCGGTGACCGCGCTGGGCCAGCCGCGTTCGGCCTCGTCCAGCATCCCGGTGGCGGAGCAGAGCTGGCCGGGCGTGCAGTACCCGCACTGGAAGGCGTCGTTCTCGATGAACGCCTGCTGGACGGGACTCAGCTCTCCGTCCCGCGCCAGCCCTTCGACCGTGACGACGTCCGCTCCGTCATGGGCGACGGCCAAGGCCAGGCACCCGTTCGCCCTGCGCCCGTCGAGGAGGACGGTGCAGGCTCCGCACTGGCCGTGGTCGCAGCCCTTCTTCGACCCGGTCAGGCCGAGATCCTCACGCAGGACGTCCAGCAGGGACGCTCGGGTGTCGACGTTGAGCCGGTGCTCTGTCCCGTTCACGACGAGGGTGACGTCGGCGTGCACGGGCGTGGCTTCGCTGTCCATGCCGGGGTGCCTACCCCGGATCTTCCGTCGGTCACCGAACCTCGGCGGCCGCGTCGGGGCTCTTCCCCGGCCCTCGCCTCAGTCGTTGTCGGTGAGGATCTCCACGACCTGCCGGGCCGTGTCGGTCGGCAGCGGCGGCGGAAGCCCCTTCCACTTGCGGGACGCGGCCATCGCCGCGGCCCCCGCCCCTCCCCCGTACACGGCGGCGGTGATGAACGACGCCAGCTCGGGAGGGAGCTTCCGCTCCAGCAGCAGCACGTTCATGCGGTAGGTGGCGGCGGTCGCCATGACCCCGAACGCCCCGGCCACGGCCCCCAGGCGCAGCGCCGGGATGCGCTGCCGGGCCTTATCGATCATCTCCTGCTGCGCCGCCTCGACCACACGCCGGGCGAGCACGAGGTTCTGCTCCAGCGGGTCGTTGGCCGCGGCAGGTTCGCGCGACTTCGACATGACCTCGGCTTACCCGCAGTTTGACCGGAGATTCCGGCAAGCAATGTGTCACTTTCCGTGACATCTCCTGTGCTGTAGGTTGCCGAACCGGACCCGACAGGAAGGCCGGTTCATGCAACCCTTCGAGCTGCCCGACTTCTACGTCCCGTATCCCGCGCGGCTCAACCCGAACCTGGAGGGCGCGCGGCGGCACACCATGGCGTGGGCGCGCGAGATGAAGATGCTGGACGCCGACCGGGACCCCGGGACCCCCGACATCTGGGACGAGCGCGCGCTCGAAGCGATGGACTACGCCCTCCTGTGCGCCTACACGCACCCCGACTGCGCCGCCCCCGAACTCGACCTCGTCACCGACTGGTACGTCTGGGTCTTCTACTTCGACGACCACTTCCTGGAGGTCTTCAAGAAGCCGCAGGACCAGGAGGGCGCACGGTCCTACCTCGACCGGCTGCCGCTGTTCATGTCGCTGGACCCGCCCGACCCGGTGAACGCCGTCGAGCGCGGGCTCGCCGACCTGTGGGCGCGGACCGTCCCGGCGCGGTCGGACGCCTGGCGGCGCCGCTTCTCGGTGAGCACCCTGAACCTGCTGCGCGAATCGCTGTGGGAGCTGTCCAACATCAGCACCGGGCGGATCCCGAACCCGGTCGAGTACATCGAGATGCGCCGCAAGGTCGGCGGGGCGCCGTGGTCGGCCGACCTCGCCGAGCACGCCGCGGGCGTCGAGATCCCCGAACGCGTGGTGGCGACGCGGCCGCTGCGCGTCCTGAAGGACACCTTCTCCGACGCCGTCCACCTGCGCAACGACATCTTCTCCTACCAGCGCGAGACCGAGTCCGAGGGCGAGGTCAACAACTCGGTGCTGGTGATGGAGCGGTTCCTGTCGGTCGCGCCGCAGGTCGCCGCCGACACCGTCAACGACCTGCTCACCTCGCGGCTGCGCCAGTTCGAGAACACCGCGGTGACCGAGCTGCCGCACGTCTTCGAGGACCACGCCCTCGACCCGGCGGAGCGGGCGAGCGTCGCGGCCTACGTCAAGGCCCTCCAGGACTGGCAGTCCGGCGGCCACGAATGGCACCTGCGGTCCAGCAGGTACATGAACGACAGGTCGCTCGGCATGTCCGCCGCCCGCATCCCCGCCCTGCTGAAGTCGGCGCGGATCAGCCTCCCCCACGTCCCGTTCCAGAAAGTGGGGCCGACGCCGCTGCCCGCGTTCGACATCCCGTACACAGCGCGCGTCAACCCGCACTGCGAGCGCGCGGGGCGCAACCTGCTCGCCTGGGCGCGGGAGATGGGCATGCTCTCCCCCCACCCCCGCACGCCCGTCCCCGTGTGGAGCGCCGACCGGCTCACCGGGATGGCACTGGAGGTCTGCGGCGCGTCCCTCGCCCCCGACGCCGACCCGGACGCGCTCGACCTCGCCGTCCAGTGGCTGGGGTGCGGCACCTTCGGCGACGACTTCTTCCCGGCCGTCTTCAACCGCGACCGCGACATGGCGGGAGCGAAGGCGTTCAACGCCCGCGTCCCCCGGTTCATGCCGCTGGACTGCGGTCCCGTCCCCGCCCCGGAGAACCCGTTCGAGGCCGGGCTGGCGGACCTGTGGCCCCGCACCGCCGGGCCGATGGACGACCGGGGCCGCCGCGAGTTCCGCGCGGCCGTCGAGCACATGGTCGAGAGCTGGGTGTGGGAGCTGAACAACCACCTCCAGTCGCGCGTCCCCGACCCCGTCGACTACGTCGAGATGCGCCGCCGCACGTTCGGCTCCGAGCTGACGATGAGCCTGGCGCGCATCGGGCGCGCGGACGAGGTCCCTCCGCACGTCTTCGAGACCCGCACCCTCCGCGAGCTCGAAGCCTCCGCGATGGACGTCGCGTGCCTGCTCAACGACTGCTACTCCTACCAGAAGGAGATCGAGTACGAGGGCGAGCTGAACAACGGCGTCCTCGCCGTCGAGAACTTCTTCGGCTGCGGCCGCGACGAGGCGCTGCCCATCGTGGGCGACCTCATCGCCTCCCGCCGCCGCCAGTTCGAGCACCTCGCCGGCGGCGAGCTCCCCGCCCTCTGCGACCACCTCGGCCTGGACGACGCCGCCCGGGCCGCCGTCTCCTCGTTCGTCGGGGAACTGCGCGACTGGATGGCCGGCATCCTCAGGTGGCACCGCGAGACCGACCGCTACGACGAGCGCGAGCCCGTCTTCCGGCTTCCCGAGCCCGCCGGCCTGGGAACGTCGGCCTTCCGCCTCTTCGCGCGCGCCGCCCGCTGAGCGGCGCCCTCCTCAGGTCGCCGCCCCGGCTCCCCGCACCGGGGCGGCGGTCTGGGGGGGCAAGGCGCGAAGCTGGACGGCGCTCAGCTGAAATGCTCTGCGATGTGCGGACATGTGCCCTGCGTCCGGTGAGAACACCGCGACGAGAGGAGAGGGCTTGCCATCCCCATCGCGACCACTGCACCCGCGGGAACCCCGCCCGCCCGACGACCGGCGGCGCCGCTTCGAGGACGTCTACGCGGCCAACCGCGCCCCGATCCTCGGATACGCGCTGCGCCGCACGAACGACCCGCAGGACGCCGCCGACGTCCTGGCCGAGACGTTCCTCACCGCCTGGCGGCGGCTCGACGACGTCCCGCCCGGCGACCAGACCCGGCTGTGGCTGTACGGGGTGGCCCGGCGCGTCCTGGCCAACCACCACCGCGGCGAGCGCCGCAGGTCCGCGCTGGCCGCCGACCTCGGGTCCCGGCTGCGTGACGGCCTGGCCGTCCAGGACCCGCCCGGCGGCGACCTGACCGGCGTCGGCGCCGCGTTCCGCGGCCTGCCCGAATCCGACCGCGAGCTGCTGGCCCTCGTCGGCTGGGAGGGCCTCGGCCACGGCGAGATCGCGACCGTCCTGGGCTGCTCCCGCAACGCGGTGCGGATCCGCCTGCACCGCGCCCGCCGCCGCTTCGCCCGCGCCCTGGCCCGCGTGGACACGGACACCCCCGCCGCCCCGGCGCCCGCCGGCCCGGGACCCGCCACTTCCCTGCACGCCGCGTCCCTGCCCGCCACGGGGCGGCGGATCCCGAACGGAGACCCCACATGAAGCGCGACATCGACCCGCTGATCGGAGGGCTCGCCTCCGTCACCGACCGGCAGGCCGCGGGCCTGCTGCCCGAGGACGCGGCCGCCGCCCTCGCCGACCGCATCACCGCGACCGCGTCCCTCTCGACGGTGGACGGGTCACCCGCCCCGCACCGGCGGCGCTCGCCGGTCATGCGCATCGGCCTCCCGCTGGCCGCGGCGGGTGTCGCCTGCGCGGCCGTCACGGCGGTCGTCGCGACCCGCGACGGCGGCCCCGGCGACGCCCCGGGCGCCACCCCGGGCGTCACCGCGACGAGCCCGCGCGTCTCGCTGGTCTCGGCGCTGTCGTTCACCCGCAGGGGCGGCTACATCGACGTCCGCGTCCGCGACCCGCTGGCCGACCCGAAGCGCTACAAGGAGGAGTTCGCCGCCCACGGCCTCGACGTCACGCTGTCGATGGTCCCGGCGTCCCCGTCCATCGTCGGCACCGTCGTCATGATGGAGACCAGCGAGAACACCGGCGAGCGCGACGTCACCACGATCACCGCCAAGGGCGAGTGCGTGACCGGCGGCGGAGGCGACGTCTGCCCGGTCGGCGTCCGGATCCGCACCGGCTACAAGGGCACCGCCCAGATCGTCTTCGGGCGGGACGCCCGCCCGGGCGAGCAGTACGACAGCACCGCGCCCGCCTCGGCTCCGGGCGAGGTCATGCACGGCATGACCTACCGCAGGCACCGCGTGGGCGAGGTGCTGGCCGCCCTGCGCGAACGCCACGTCACGGTGCCGGAGTACCGCGCCATGGAGGGCAACGTCAGCAAGGCGCTGAAGCCCGGCCAGGTCCCGCCCACGTGGTACGTCCACGACGCGGTTCCCTGGGCCAAGAACCAGGTCCTCCTTTTCGTGGGCCCCGGGCCCACCGAGCAGGCGAGCGGCCAGCCGCCCTCGGCGCCTCCCGGCGTCCCCTCGCCGACCCCGACCGGGTGAGCGGCGGCGGACCGCCCCGACCGGGGCGGTCCGCTTCCTCACGGACCGGTCATCCCCGTCCGCGACGGGAGAGCGCCCGGTCGAGGAGGACGGCCGGCACGACGGCCGCCGCCAGGACGGCGCCGATCCAGGCGACGGAGGTCAGACCCGCGCCGGCGTTCATGGCGGCGCCGGCGAGCGCCGGCACGAGGCTGATGCCGAGCTGGAACGCCGAGACGGTGGCGGCCCCGGCGAGCGTCGGCGCCTCCGACGCGATCGCGAACACCCGCCCGTAGATGGCCGGATTCAGCACGAATCCGGCGATCCCGAGCAGCAGGACGAGCGGGACGACGGCCGCCGCGTGCCCGGCCAGGACCGCGAGCAGCACGGAACAGGCCGAGATCCCCAGGGCCCCCGCCAGGAGCGCGTGCGTGGGCCGCCGGTCGGCGATCCTGCCCCCGGCGGACAGGCCGATGAAGGCGCCGACCCCGAACAGCGCGAGGATCGCGGGGACCCACACGCCCGGAACGCCGGTGACGTCGGTCAGCAGCGCCGCGAGGTAGTTGAACGAGATCATGTAGGCGGCGGTGCTCAAAATGGTCGCGGCGTAGACGACCCAGAGCTGCGGCCGCCTCATCGTGCGCAGCTCCCGCCGCACGCTCGGCTCCGCGTCCGCGCCGGTCGCGGGGATCGCGACCAGGCTCAGGACCGCGCCCGCCGCGGTCAGGGCCACCACGCCCCAGAACCCGCCCCGCCACCCGGTGAAGTAGCTGAGCAGCGCGCCCGCCGGACCACCGGCGATCATCGCCAGGCCGAGGCCGCTGACGACCACTCCGGAGGCCCGCGCGGTGCGGTCGGACGTGACGAGACCGATCGCGGTGACCGCCGCGACGGCCCAGTAACCCGCGTAGGCCAGCCCGCACAGGAAGCGGGTCGCCACCAGCACGGCGTAACCGTCGGCCAGAAGGCCGACCGCCACCGAGACCGCGAAGACGACCTGCGTGGCCACCAGCGTGGTACGCCGCGGCCAGCGCAGCGTCAGGACGGCGAAGGGAGGCCCGCCGACGACCACCCCGACGGCGAACGCCGAGATCAGCGCACCCGCGGAGGACAGGCTGATCCCGAGGTCGTCGGCGATCTCCGGCAGGACCCCGGCCAGCAGGAACTCCGCGCTGCCCATCGCGAACAGGCTGAACGCCAGCAGGTAGACCCCGAGCGGCAGCCGCCTCCCAGAAGAACCCACCCGCCGCGAAGCGGTCTCGACACTCATCGCCCCCCACCCCCGGCGCCTTCCGCCCGCGCCATCACCAGCGCGGCGTTCGGCCCCGCGGCCCCCGCACCGACCACCACGACGTCGTACTCCGCATCGCTCATCGCGATCACCTCCGCCGCGGACGGTGCCCTCCCCGGCGGCCGTACGGCAAACCTTGTTGCCATTTCCGGGACGTCCGCAGTGGAATGGGGGTATGCAGCACGCAACCGCGATCGCCGACGCGCTCGCCGAGGTCGGCCCGCGCCTCAAGCGGCTCCGCAACGAGCGCAACGTGACCCTGTCCGAGCTCTCCGAGGCCACCGGGATCTCCAAGAGCACGCTGTCGCGCCTGGAGTCCGGCCAGCGCCGCCCCAGCCTGGAGCTGCTGCTGCCCATCTCGCAGGCCCACCAGGTTCCGCTGGACGAGCTGGTGGGCGCCCCCGAGGTCGGCGACCCCCGCGTCCGGCTGACTCCACGGCGCGTGAACGGCAACACCGTCCTCCCCCTGACGCGCCAGCCCGGCCCGATCCAGTCGTACAAGATGGTGCTCCCCGCGGCCCGGCGCGTGCCCGACCTGTGCACCCATGAGGGCTACGAGTGGCTTTACGTACTGTCGGGACGTCTGCGCCTCGTGCTGGCCGATCACGACCTGGTACTGGGCCCGGGCGAGGTGGCCGAGTTCGACACCCGGCTGCCGCACTGGTTCGGCACGACCGGCGAGGGTCCGGTCGAGGTCCTCAGCCTCTTCGGCCGTCAGGGAGAGCGCATCCACATCCGCGCCAGACCGCGTCCCCGCCAGACGCAGGCGCCCTGAACGCGCCGGCTTGCCCACGGCGGCCCGTGCTATCTCCGCCCGTCTCAAGCGGTCCGATGTTCGAGCCCTCGGCCCCGGTACCCCGGCGCGGCTTCCGGTGGGAGACCGACGCCGAGGAGGGCGGTCAGGAGGAGAGCGTTTCGCGGACGGTCATCAGGGCGAAGCCCAGGAGGTTCTCGCCCTGCCAGGAGGCGGGGTGCTCGGCCCGGGGGTCGTCGGCGGTCATGCCGATGCCCCAGACGCGGTCCAGCGGGCTCGCTTCCACGAGGATGCGGTCGCGGGTGCCGGCAAGATAGTCGCGGAGATCTTTGTTCTGGGCGAACTTGGCCTCATTGCCCTTTGTGACAATGGTCACACGATTGTCGCGCCACGTCTGCTCGTCGAAGTCGCGGACGCGGCGGCCGAGGTCTTTCGCGCGTCGGGGATGGGACGCGGCGATGACGGCGGCGGCCGTTTCCTCGTCGCCGAAGAGGCGGGCCTTTTCCGCCATCATGTAGTGCTCGGCGGTCGCGTACGTGACTCCGCCGACGGCGAAGGGGGACGGCCACCACTGGCTGAGGTAGCCGCGACCTAGGGTCTGGTGGCCCCAGAAGAACAGGAACCTCAGGTGCGTGCCCTGCTCCTGGAGGCGGGTCAGCTCGGCGACGTCCATGACCGAGAGCGTGCCAGGGACGGCCGCCGCGGTCCATCCGGTTTCCGCCGGGAATGGATGATCGATTGGCGTTGTTGTGAGGTTTGCCGCGGCCCTGGGTGGGAACCGCGGTCTAGACCATTTTGCGGACCCGGCATCTCGCCGGGACCATCTATTGATCCGGCCCGGCCTTGAACAGGAGGACTGCGGTAACAATGGACAACGCCCTGGCGAACCCCCGGCGGACCAAGATCGACGCGTGGCCCGAATGGCGGCCCGCGGAACCGGACTCCGAGCGCCCCGCGGAGGCCGATGTGTCCGAGGACGAGCTCGCCGCGCACTGACGGCCCTCCGGCCGATAGATGAGAACCCGCCCGGCCCCCGGGCGGGTTCTTCGCGTCCGGCCCCGGGCGCCGCGCCGGAGCCGCCCGTCGGTCGGCTCGGGCGGTCAGAGGACGTTGACCGCCAGTTCGCGGACGGTCCGCTCGTCCACCTCGACGCCGAGGCCGGGGGCGTCGGGGACGTGGGCGGTGCCGTCGCGGATCTCGACGGTCGGCCCCGCGTACGGGGACTCGATGAACTGGCGTCCGTTGAGGTCGACCGGGGTGTCGACGCCGAAGGCCGAGAAGAGGTGCAGGGACGCGGCGAGGCCGAGGTCGGAGTCGGTGAGGCCGGAGCCCATGAGCGCGACGCCGCAGTCCTCGGCGAGGGAGCACAGGCGGCGCGACAGGGTCAGCCCGCCGGTGCGCTGGACCTTCGCGATGGCGACGTCGACCGCGTCCAGGCGGACGAAGGTCGCCAGGTCGGACGGGTGGCGGAGGCTCTCGTCGAGGGCGACCGGAATCGGGCAGGCGTCGCGGAGGCGGCGCAGGCCCGCGATGTCGTTGGCCGGGAGGGGCTGCTCGAACGCGGTCACGCCGAGGTCCTCCAGGCGGCGCGCCAGCGTGAGGGCCGAGCGGACGGTGTAGCCCTGGTTCGCGTCCACCCAGAGCGCCGCGGCGTCGCCCGCGTGCAGGCGGACGGCCTCCACGACGTCGGCGTCCTCGGGGCCGAGGCCGACCTTCACCTTGAACGCCCGGTAGCCGAGGTCGCGGCCCTCGGCGACGCTGTCGGCGACCTCGGCGGAGGTCCGGCCGGAGACGATCCACCCGAGGTCGATCGTCTCGCGGCGGCGCCGGCCCCACAGGACGCCCAGCGGGACCCCGGCGGCGCGGCCGAGGAGGTCGTGGAGGGCGACGTCCACGGCCGACTTGGCCAGGGGCGCGCCGATGCTGAAGCCCCGGTTGATCGCGCGGTCGAAGGCGGTCGTCACGCCGTCGAGGTCCCAGGCGGGACGGCCGGTGATCGCGGGCGCGAGGTACCGGTCGATCGTGGTGACGATGGACTCGGCGGTCTCGTACGTCCAGGCCGGGATGGGGGTCGCCTCTCCCCAGCCGTGCGCGCCCTCGGCGCTGACCTTCACCAGGACGCGCAGGCTGGGCCGCCCGGCGACGGCGACCGCGCCGCCGGACACCCCGAACGAGCGCCGGGTGGGCAGCGCGACGCAGAACGTCTCGATTTTCTCGATCTTCATTCACGCCTCCGGGAAGCGGGCGCCCGCGGGTCAGCCGGGCGGTGCGGTGCTGCCGCGCAGCACCACCTCGCCCGCGACGCGCTCGATGCGGCTGCGGCGGGTGGCGGGCTCGCGCAGGGCCAGGCCCATGACGCGCTCCCCCATCGCGTTCAGCGGCAGCGCGACGGTGGTGAGGGCCGGGGTCAGGTCGCGGACGATCGAGATGTCGTCGAATCCGGCGAGCGACATCTCCTCCGGCACTAACACGCCGTTGTCGCGCAGCGCGGCGAGCGCGCCGACCGCCATCACGTCCGTGACGGCGAACACGCAGGTCGGACGGTTCTCGCGGCGGAGCAGCTCGGTCGCCGCCCGGTAGCCGCCGTCGCGTGTGAAGGGGGCCTCGACGATGTGCTCGGGCGCGACCCGGACGCCCGCCTCGGCGAGCGCCTCGGTGAATCCGCCGAGCCGGTCGTGGACGGTCGTCAGGGCGCGGGGGCCGGTCAGCACGCCGAAGCTGCGGTGGCCGAGGTCGAGCAGGGCGCGGGCCAGGGCGGCGGCGCCCTCCCGGTTCTGCGGCAGGATGGCGTCGACCTTGAGGCTGCGGTGCCGGCTGAGGACGGCGACGCGGCCGCCGGTGCGCTGGTAGGGGTCGAGCTCGGCGGCCATCGCCCGCTCCCAGTCGCGGTCCTCGAAGCCGGAGCCGATGAGCAGGATCGCGCGGGCGCGCTGGGCGCGCAGCATCGCCACGTACTCGACCTCGCGCGCCGGGTCGCGGAAGGTGCTGGCGAGCATCACCAGCATCCCGTGCTCGGCGGCGGTGCGCATGACGCCGCGGGCGATGGCGGCGAAGTAGGGGTCGCTGACGTCGTGGCAGACCACCCCGACGGACTTGCTGGAGGAGCTGGCGAGCGCCTGGGCGTGCGCGTTCGGGGTGTAGCTCAGCTCGGCCGCCGCGGCCAGGACGCGTTCCCGCAGGTCGGCGCGCACCTGCGAGGTGCCGTTCAGGACGCGGGACGCGGTCGCCAGCGAGACGCTCGCCTCCTTCGCGACGTCCTGCAGGGTCACGTACGCCCGGTCGCCGGTGCGCTCCCCTTCGGCCGCTTCCGTCATCACCGCCCCCTCGGCCGGCACGGGCCCTCGCGGCGGGTTCCTGGCGAAGACCCTCTTGACCGCGGCGCGCGCCGCTTCTTACGGTACATCAGAAAGCGCTTTCTGAACGCGCTTTCCAAACCACCCCGTCCGGAGGAACCCATGGTGAGTCAGGGTACGACGGCCGCCCCGCCCTCGGCGGACGCGGCGGGCGTCGTGGAACGCGCCAGGCCCGGCGCGGGCGAACGGATCCGCGACGGCCTGGAACGGTCGTGGCGGCCCGTCGCCCTGCTGGTGGCCTGCTTCGCCGCGTGGTGGGCGATCAGCGCCTTCAAGCTGGTCGAGGCCTACCTCGTCCCCTCGCCCGGCGCGACGCTGCGGCTGATGGGCGACAAGTGGGGCTACATCTGGCACCACACGTGGGTCACCACGTACGAGACCCTGATCGGCTTCGCGCTCGCGGTGCTCATCGGCGTCGCGTCCGCGGTGATCATGGTGTACTCGTCGACGGTCGAGCGCACCCTCTACCCGATCCTGCTGTTCGCGCAGGTCGTCCCGAAGATCGCGATCGCCCCGCTGTTCGTGGTGTGGCTCGGCTTCGGCATCGGTCCCAAGATCGTCGTGGCGGTGCTGATCGCCTTCTTCCCGGTGGTGATCTCGATGGTCGCCGGGCTGAAGGCGGTGGATCCGGAGATGCTGCAGCTGTCGGCCACGATGGGCGCGAGCCCGATGGCCACGTTCTCCAAGATCCGGCTGCCGGCGTCGCTCCCGCACCTGTTCTCCGGCCTGAAGGTCGCGGTCACCCTGGCCGTCACCGGCGCCGTGGTCGGCGAGTTCGTCGGCGCGAACGAGGGGCTCGGCTACGTGATCCTGCAGGCCAACGGCAATCTCGACACCCCGATGCTGTTCGCCGGGCTGCTGGTCATGTCGGCCATCGGCGTGGTGCTGTTCGTCGTCGTCGAGGTCGCGGAGAAGCTGCTGCTGCCGTGGCACGCGAGCCGCCGCGGCGACGCCGTCACCACGACGTACTGACGGCGCCGCCCGGCGGTGCGCCGGCGCGCCCCCCGCCACCCGAACCGCCCGCCCGGAATCCGCCGGACGGGACGTCCCGACAGTCCAACGGCCGAGCACGACCCACCCCATCTACGGAGAGCCGTCCAATGAAACTCCGCACCCTCGCCATCGCCGTCATGGCGCCGGCCCTCGCACTCGCCGGCACCGCCTGCGGCGGTGACTCGGGCGACAGCACGAGCGCCTCGGGCAAGAAGCTGACCAAGGTCACCCTGACCCTGAACTGGTACCCCTACGGCGAGCACGCGCCGTTCTACTACGGCAAGAAGAAGGGCATCTTCGAGAAGCACGGCATCGACCTGGAGATCAAGGCGGGCCAGGGCTCGCAGAAGACCGTCCAGGCCACCGGCGCCGGGCAGACCGACTTCGGCTGGGCCGACACGCCCGCGCTGCTCGCCGCCGTCGACAAGGGCATGCCGGTCAAGAGCATCGGCGTGTTCCTGCAGACGACGCCCGCGTCCGTGCAGTCGTTCACCTCGGCCGGGATCAAGAAGCCCGCCGACCTGAAGGGCAAGAAGATCGCCGGAACGGCCGGGGACGCGCTGGCGCGCACCTTCCCCGTCTTCCTGCAGAAGAACGGGATGAGCGCGAGCGACGTCCCCGTCCAGAACACCGACCCGGCCGGGAAGATGGCCGCGGTGCTGGCCGGCAAGACCGAGGGCCTCATGGGCTTCGCGAACGACCAGGGCCCGACGATGGCCGCCAAGTCCGGCAAGGAGGTCTCGTACCTGCGGTACTCCGACTTCGGGCTGAACTTCTTCTCCAACGGCCTGCTGGCCGGCGAGCGGAAGCTGAAGAGCGACGCCAAGCTCGTCAAGGAGATGGTCGCGGCGACGAGCGAGTCGTGGACGGCCGCGGAGGGCGACCAGGCGGGCGCCGTCGCGAGCATGGCGGGCGCGTCCGAGCAGCTGCCGCCCGAGAAGGTGCTCACCGAGCAGTTCAAGACCACGCTGACGCTGCTGCACACCCCCGCGACGCAGGGCAAGGCGCCCGGCGTCAACTCCGAGGACGACTGGAAGCAGACGATCGCCACCTTCCAGCAGGCCGGGGTCATCGGCAAGGCGCAGGCGCCGTCGGAGTACTGGCAGGCGTCGGCCGCTCCGCAGACGTGACGGGACGAGCGATGAGGATCATGAGCGAGAAATCCACCGCGAAGCCGGACACCGGCCGGGAGACGGGCCGGGAGAACGCCGTCAGCCTCAATGAGGTCGCCGTCCGGTTCCGCACCCGCAAGCGCGACGTCACCGCCCTGCGCGAGGTGTCGCTGGAAGTCCCGATGGGCGAGTTCGTCGCGATCGTCGGTCCGTCCGGCTGCGGCAAGTCCACGATGCTGAAGCTGGTCGCGGGGCTGCTGAAGCCCTCGACCGGGGACGTGCGGCTGCGCGGCGACAAGGTCACGGCGCCGCGCCCGGACATCGGCTACGTGTTCCAGCGGGCCGCGCTGCTGGAGTGGCGCAGCGCCCGCAAGAACATCCTGCTCCAGGCGGAGATGCGCAAGATGCCGGCCGAGCAGGCCCGCAAGCGGACCGCCGAGCTGATCGAGATGACCGGCCTGAAGGGCTTCGAGGACGCGCTGCCGCACGAGCTGTCGGGCGGCATGCAGCAGCGGGTCGCGCTGTGCCGGGCGCTGCTGCACGAGCCGCGCGTCCTGCTGATGGACGAGCCGTTCGGCGCGCTCGACGCCCTCACCCGCGAGCAGCTCAACATCGAGATGAACCGGATCTGGCGGGAGACGGGCACCACCGTCCTGCTGGTCACGCACTCCATCGCGGAGGCCGCCTACCTGGCCAACCGCGTCGTGGTGATGACCGACAGGCCCGGGTCGATCGCCGAGATCATCGACGTCGACCTGCCCGCGGAGCGCGACTACGCCGCCACGATGGCCCGCCCGGAGTTCGCCCGCGTCACCAACCGCGTCCGGGGACTTCTCGGCGCGGGCGCCGCGGCGGACTGACCGGCGCCGACCGACCGGGCGCGCCACCGACCGGCGCGCCCTGCTCGGCACGCCGGAGGGCGCGCCGCACTGGACACACGACAGGCTAGGAAGGAACGGGATGGCACGCAGGTCCATCGGGATCGTCATGAACGGCGTCACCGGCCGGATGGGGTACCGCCAGCATCTTCTGCGCTCGATCCTCGCGATCAGGGAGCAGGGCGGGGTCCGCACGGCCGAGGGCACCGTGCTGTGGCCGGAGCCGGTGCTGGTGGGACGCAGCGAGACCAAGCTGCGCGAACTGGCCGAACGGCACGGGCTGACGGCGTGGACGACCGACCTGGCCGAGGCGCTGGCGCGTCCGGACACCGACGTCTACTTCGACGCCCAGGTCACCTCCGCGCGGGTCGAGGCGATCCGCGCGGCGGTGGCCGCCGGCAAGCACGTCTACACCGAGAAGCCCATCTCGGAGGATCTCGACGAGGCGCTCGCCCTGGCGCGCCTGGCCGACGAGGCCGGCATCAAGCACGGCGTGGTGCAGGACAAGCTGTTCCTGCCGGGGTTGCTCAAGCTCAAGCGGCTGGTGGACGGCGGGTTCTTCGGCCGGATCCTGTCGGTGCGCGGCGAGTTCGGGTACTGGGTGTTCGAGGGCGACTGGCAGGAGGCCCAGCGGCCCAGCTGGAACTACCGCGCCGAGGACGGCGGCGGCATCATCCTGGACATGTTCTGCCACTGGCGGTACGTGCTGGACGGGGTGATCGCGCCGGTCCGGTCGGTGCAGGCGCTGGGCGCGACCCACATCGGCGAGCGGGTGGACGAGCACGGCAAGCCCTACGAGGCCACCGCCGACGACGCCGCCTACGGGATCTTCGAACTGGAGGGCGGGATCGTCGCCCAGATCAACTCCTCGTGGGCCACCCGGGTGTTCCGCGACGAGCTGGTCGAGTTCCAGGTCGACGGCACGGAGGGGTCGGCCGTCGCGGGGCTGCGGCGGTGCCGCGTCCAGCACCGGTCGATGACGCCGAAGCCGGTGTGGAACCCCGACCTGCCCGCCACCGAGGACTTCCGCTCGCAGTGGCAGGAGATCCCCGACAACACCGAGTTCGACAACGGCTTCAAGACCCAGTGGGAGATGTTCCTGCGCCACGTCGCCGACGACGGCCCCTTCCCCTGGGACTTCTACGCCGGAGCGCGCGGCGTCCAGCTCGCCGAGCTGGGCCTGCGGGCGTGGCGGGAGGGCCGCCGCCTCGACGTCCCGGAGCTGACCCGATGAGGATCGACCTGCCCGGGGCGCCCGGCCACGTGATGAGCGAGCCGCGCACCTACAAGCCGCCCGCGGGACCCGCCGCGTCGCGCGTCGCGTACGCGGCCGCGCACGTGGTGGCCGGGGACGGGGCGGCGGGCGACGCGGGCCTGGACTGGGACGCGACGCTGGCGTTCCGCCGGCACCTGTGGTCCTACGGGCTGGGCGTCGCCGAGGCGATGGACACCGCCCAGCGCGGCATGGGCCTGGACTGGGCGACGACCCGCGAGCTCATCGTGCGGAGCGGTGAGGAAGCGCTTTCAGCAGGGGGCCGGATCGTCTGCGGGGCGGGCACCGACCAGCTGCCCGCGGGGCCCGCGTCGCTGGAGCAGATCGCCGCCGCCTACGAGGAGCAGCTCGCCGTCATCGAGTCCGTCGGCGCGGTGCCGGTGCTGATGGCGAGCCGGCACCTGGCCGCCGCGGCGAGCGGCCCGGAGGACTACGCCGCCGTGTACGGGCGGCTGCTGGCCCAGGTCAGGCGGCCGGTCGTGCTGCACTGGCTGGGCCCGATGTTCGACCCGGCGCTGGAGGGCTACTGGGGCTCGGCCGACCTGGACGTGGCGTCCGGCGCGCTGCTCGCGCTGATCGGCGAGCACGCGTCCAGGATCGACGGGGTGAAGATCTCGCTGCTGGACGCGGCGCGGGAGATCGACCTGCGCCGCCGGCTGCCGGCCGGGGTCCGGCTCTACACCGGCGACGACTTCAACTATCCGGAGCTGATCCGGGGCGACTCCGAGGGGCACAGCGACGCGCTGCTCGGCGTCTTCGACCCCATCGCGCCCGCCGCCGCGGCCGCCCTGCACGCGCTGGACGGCGGCGACACCGCGTCCTACGAGGAGATCTTCGCCCCCACGGTGCCGCTGGCCCGGCACCTCTTCGAGACGCCCACCTACTACTACAAGACGGGAGTGGTGTTCCTGGCCTGGCTGACCGGCCACCAGCGGCATTTCCGGATGGTCGGCGGGCTGGAGACCGCGCGTTCGGTGACGCACATGGCCGGCCTCTTCCGGCTGGCCGACGCCGCCGGCCTCTTCCCCGACCCCGACCTCGCGGCGCACCGGATGCGCGCCTGGCTGACCGTCCAGGGAGCCGCGTGATGGGGGCGGGCGCGTGAAGAGGTTCAGCCTGAACCAGTGGACGACCAGGCACTGGCCCCTGGAGGAGCTGGCCGCCGGCTGCGCGTCCGCCGGGGTGACGGGTGTCGGGCTGTGGCGCGAGCCCGTCGCCGAGTACGGCCTGGCCCGCACCGGCGCGCTCATGCGCGACCACGGGCTGGCGGTCACGTCCCTGTGCCGGGGCGGCTTCTTCCAGGAGCCGGACGCGCTGGAGAACAACCGCCGCGCCGTCGAGGAGGCGGCCGAGCTGGGCGCGCCCTCCCTGTGCCTGGTCAGCGGCGGCCTTCCGGACGGGTCCCGCGACCTGGACGGGGCGCGCTCGCGCGTCGCCGACGTCCTGGCCGAGCTCGCGCCCTACGCGGGCGAGCACGGCGTCCAGCTCGCGATCGAGCCCCTGCACCCGATGTTCTGCTCGGACCGCTGCGTCGTCTCCACCCTCGGGCAGGCGCTCGACCTCGCGGCGCCCTTCCCGTCCTCCCAGGTGGGCGTCATGGTCGACACCTATCACCTGTGGTGGGACCCGGCGGTGTGGGACGGTATCGCCCGCGCGGGCGCCGAGGGCCGGATCTCGCTGTTCCAGGTCGCCGACTGGGTGACGCCGCTGCCCGAGGGCGTCCTCACCGGGCGCGGCATGCTCGGTGACGGGCGCATCGAGCTGCGCCGCTTCCGCGAGGCGGTGGACGCCACCGGCTACACCGGCCCGATCGAGGTGGAGATCTTCAACGACGCGCTGTGGGCCATGCCGGGCCCCGAGGCCCTCGCCCTGACGATGGCGCGTTACGAGGAACACGTCCTCAAGGAAGACGGGGCGTGACGTCCGCTCCGGCGCGCCCGCGCGCGTCCGGCCCCGGCGGGGGGCGGACGTGGCGGGCGGCGGCCGGGGCGTGGCTCGGGATCGGGACGGCGCCGGGCGCGCTCGTCCTCGGGGCGCAGGTCGGCGGGCGGCACGGCGGCGCGCTGCCCGTCCCGGTCCTGGTGGTCGGCGGGGCGGTCATGGCCGCGCTGCTCGCCGCGCAGGGACGTCTCGGCCTGCGGGAGCCGGCCGGCGAGAACGCCGCCATGGCCGACCTCGCGCCCCGCTACCTCCCCCCGGTCGCCGAGCGCGCCTTCACCGCCCTGCTCGCGGTCGCGATGGCCGGCTGGTTCGGGTTCAACGTCGGCCTCGGCGGGGCGGCCGCCGCGGCGCTCGGCGGAGTCCCGGACGCGGCCGGGGTCGCGGCGCTGACCGTCCCGACGGTCGCGGTGCTGGTGGCGGGCGGCGGGCGGTGGAACGCGGTCGCGGTCGCCACCACCCTCACCGCGGTCGCGCTGATCGGCATCGTCGCGGTGAGGCTCGCGCCGCCCGCGTCGCCGGTCTCGCTCTCCCGCGACGGGCCGCCGGGCGTCCTCGCCGCGGACCTCGCCGGGTACATCGGGTACGTGTCGGTGTTCGCCGTGCGGGCCCCCGACTTCACCGTCGGCCTGCGCGGCCGCCGCGACCTCGCGGCCTGCGTCGCGCTGCTGGTCGTCCCCGCCCTGGCGGCCTCCGTCGTCGGGGCCGGGGTCGCGGCGGCCAGCGGCTCCACCGACGTGGTCGCGGTCCTCGCCGGGCCGGGCGGGCTGCCGGCCGCGAACCTGTTCGTCGCCGCGTCGGTCATCGCCCCGACCCTCGCCGCCGTCCACTCCGGCGCCCTCGCCGTCGACCGCTTCCTCCCCCGCCCCACCGTCCCGCGAGAGGATGCGGGTTCGGGGGACGGGAGGACGCTCGGCCGGTTCCGGCCGCGGGTGGAGGGGCGGCGGGTCGCGGCGGTGCTGGCGATCGCGGTGCCCGGGGCCGTGCTCGCGGCGCTGCGGGTCGACCGGATGCTGCTCGAATGGCTGACGGTGCTCGCGGCGGCGCTGCCGGCGCTCGTTCCGCCGATGGCGGCGGAGTTCGGGCGGAGGCGGCGCGGGCGCGCGGGACGGCCCGTGGCGACGTGGATCTGGGCGCCCGGTGCGGCGGTGGCCGTGGGGCTGACCCTGGCCGGGCACGCGGCCGCCGCCCCCGTCGGTCTCGTCGTCTCCACGGCCGCGACGCTGGTCCACGCGTGGTTCCCCCGGAGCGGTCGCGACGAGATGACCACATCCGGCTCGTCCGAAATTCGTCCTTGACGTCGGCCGAGCCCAGTCGTACCTTCTGGAAAGCGCTTCCAGAAAGCGCTTTCCTGCCACCGATCCCCACCCTAGGACGGCTGGAATGCGAAGTAAGCTCACCTGGTGTCTCCTCGCGATCGCGGCGCTGATGCTGCCGCTGCTCAGCGTGCCGCCCGCGGCGCTGGCCCGGGACGACGCCCCGATCCTCGACCCGATCCCCGAAGACCCCGCACCGTCCGGCCTCGGCCTCGTCCTCCAGGAGGTCGCGCAGCTGCCGAAGTCGACCCCGACGGGCACCCCCACCGACCCGCGGCTGCTGCGGTGGAACCGCATCAACTACGTCGGCGAGGTCCCCGACAACTCGGGGCGCCTGTACGTGCCGGACCTGAACGGCAACCTGTACATGCTCGACAAGAAGACCCGCACCCCCCACGTCTACCTGGACGTCGCCGCCACGTTCGCGCCCGACTTCTTCTCCCAGGCCGGACTCGGGCAGGGCTTCGGCTTCGTCGCGTTCCACCCTGACTTCCGGAAGAACGGGAAGTTCTACACCACGCACGTCGAGGCGGGCGAGGCGCTCAAGACCAAGACACCCGACCTCACCGCGCAGCCGAAGACCGGCTACCACGGCGTCGTCGACGAGTGGACGGCCAAGGACCCGAAGGCCGGCACCTTCTCCGGGACGCACCGCGAGATCCTGCGCATCGGGTTCGCCGGGCGCATCCACAACCTCCAGCAGATCGACTTCAACCCGAACGCCCGTCCCGGCGACGCCGACTACGGCAAGCTCTACCTGTCGGTCGGCGACGGCGGCAACGGCAACGTCGGCGACAACGGCGGCGACCCGCAGAACCTCGGCGTGCCGCAGGGCAAGATCCTGCGGATCGACCCCGCCGGGAAGAACAGTGCCAACGGCAAGTACGGCGTTCCGGCCGACAACCCGTTCGCCGGGCAGGCGGGCAAGCTCGGCGAGATCTACGCCTACGGCATGCGCGACCCGCACCGGTTCAGCTGGGACACCGGCGGCACCCACCGGCTGTTCCTCGCGCACATCGGCGAGCACGAGATCGAGTCGATCCACGAGCTCTACCCCGGCGCGAACATCGGGTGGAGCGAGCGGGAGGGCGCGTTCACGTTCCGCAAGGACGACCGCTGCCACCTCTACCCGCTGCCGGCCGACGACGCCAAGTACGACTACGAGTACCCGCTCGCGGCCTACGACCACGACCCGCCCGCCGACTGGAACTGCTCCAGCGACGTCGGCCGCGCCATCTCCGGCGGCTACGTGTACCGCGGTGCGAAGCTGCCCGCACTGCGCGGCAAGTACCTGTTCACCGACATCGTGAGCGGCCGGCTCATGTACACCGAAGAGTCGGAGATGAAGCACGACTCGACCGGCACCAACCGCGCCCAGATCTACGACCTGGCGGCCTTCGACACCTCCGGCAAGCCCGTCACGATGCAGCAGCTGGCCGGCGACCAGCGCGTCGACCTGCGGTACGGCTCGGACGGCAAGGGCGAGCCGTACCTGCTCGCCAAGGCCAACGGCAAGATCTGGAAGGTCGTCGGGACGAAGCGGGTCGCGGCCGGCGCGGCCGGTCCGGTCCGCGTCGGGAACGCGATGGGCGCCGAGAACTGGACGCCCGTCACGCCGTCCAAGTGGCAGTTCCCTGGCGACCAGGTGGTCCTGGCCGAGGCCGGGGTGCAGCGCCCGGGTCCGCGCCGCCCGTTCGAGTACGCGGTGCTGAACAAGGGCCCCGCCCTCACCTCGGCGCGGATCGACGCGGAGGTGCGGCTGGACACTCCGGTGTCGGTCAGCAACCGGGACGTGATCGTCGTCTTCGGCTACCAGGACGACACGCACTTCTACTACGCCCACCTGTCCAGCGACAACACCATCTACCCGCACAACGGGATCTTCCTGGTGAACGGCGCCGACCGGCTGCGCATCGACCAGCAGTGGAACGCCACCCGGTCGCACGGCGCCCCGCCGGCCATCACCGACGAGGCGTGGCACCGCGTCCGGGTGGACCGCCGGGCGGACACCGGTGAGATCGCCGTGTACGTGGACGGGGCGTCCAAGCCCGTCTTCACGGCCCTCGACAAGACCCTCGGCTCCGGCCGGGTGGGCTTCGGCTCGTTCGACAACATCGGCCGGCTCCGCGACCTGACGGTCCGCGGAACCCCGGCGCAGTAACGGCCTCCTCCGGGCGGGCGCCGCGAGCCTGCGCCCGCCCGGAGGGCCCCAAGGAGTCGACATGATGATTCGCCGCGGCACCGCCGCACTCACCACCGCACTGCTGGGCGCGTCGCTGTGCGTCGCCGCAGCCCCGGCCGACGCCTCGACCGGCGGCGTCTTCCCGCCGCTCCGGCAGAACCTGATCTCCTACTACGACTTCGAGCACCCCGTCCCGGGCGACCCGTCCCGCGAGGCCGACAGCGGACGCTCCGGAACGACGATCAACCTCATCAACGGCGGCGCGGCCATGCGGGTGCGGGACGGCGAGCGCCGGCACGCCATCCAGCTCGGGCAGGTCAACCCGTCCGCGAAGGGCAACGACGACTGGAAGGCGGGGCTCTACTCCGCGTCCGGCGTCCCGTCCCTGCACGCGTTCAGCTCCGCCAAGGGCGCGACCCTCGCGGGCTGGTTCAAGATGACCGGGACGAACCCGAGCCCCAACACCGAGACGTCCAACCCGAGCGACGTCTACAACGCGGTCGGCCTGTCCGGCCTGCTCACCGGCGACTCCGACGGCCACGCCGTGCGCGCCCTGCTGGAGATCATCGAGGTCTCCGGCAAGCTCCACGTCGTCGCGCTGGGCCGCCGCGTGGACGGCTCGAAGTCGCAGACGTTCGCGGCGAGCGAGGACTGGCAGAGCATCCTCCCCCAGAACACCTGGGTGCACCTCGCCGCGACGTTCGACTACGACACCGGCGAGATGGCGCTCTACAAGGACGGGCGGCCGCTGGACGGCTTCTACACCACGGCCGGGGACCCGTGGGGGCTCGAAGGCGCCCCCGAGCCCGACGTCACGTCCGCCACGGACCCCCGCGGCATCAAGATCGGCGGCAGCTACCCGCAGAACACCGCGGAGAAGAACCCCTGCAACTGCCGCATGGACGGCCTGATGTTCCTCGACCGCCCCCTCACCCCGAAGGAAGCGGCCATCCAGTACAAGTTCGCCAACCGCTGACCTCCCACCCCCACCGCCGGCGTCCTACGGGCGCCGGCGGTGCCTTTTCATGTGCGGAGGCAGGCCGTGTAGAGGGCGGTGTCCGTGGCGGCCAGGAGGGTGCCGTCGGGGGCCAGGGACAGGTCGTTGGCGGGGGCGGGGAGCCTGACACGGTGGGACGGGGCCGGGGAGGCGGCGTTCCAGGCGAGGAGGGTGTGGGGAGCGTCCTGGAGAGCGGCGGCCACCAGGAGGTGTCCGTCGACCAGGGCCGCGGCCACATGGTCGCAGGGGGCCGGAGTGGACAGGGTCGCGAGGCGGTCGCCGTCGAGGCCGTGCACGCCCAGGCCCTCAGGGGCCGGGTAGAGGAGCACGAGGCCGTCCGGGGACGGGGTGAGGGCCGTGGCGGGGGGCAGGGACGCGGACGGGGCGCGCGACGGGGCCGTGGCGATCTCCTCGCCGCGTTCGAGGTCGAGGAGCGTGACCGCGGAGTCGCCGGTCAGGCCGGTGATGGGACCCGTGGCGGGCGTCGCGTGCAGGAGCCGGCGGCCGATCGCGCTGCGGTGGCCGAGCCAGAGGTGGAAGCTCGCGAGGCGGTCGCCCGTGAGCGCGTCCCACACGGCGACCTCGGCGTCGTTCGCGGGGCCGAAGACGGCCACGACGGCGCCGCGGCCGTGGTGGACGGTGAGGCCGACCAGGTCGGGCTGGGCGTCCAGGGTGAGTTCGCGGCCCGTGCCGAGGTCGTGGACGTGGAGGCGGTCGCGGTGCGTCCAGGCGACGGTCGGGGACCCAGCGGGGAGCCCGAACGCCCAGTCGGCCCGGTCGGCCGGGAAGTCGGGGATCGGCGGGCCGAGCGGCGCGCCGGCCGCCAGGTCCCACGCCTGGCCGATGTTCACTCCCTGCCCGACGCGGGAGGCGAACGCGAGCGACGGGCGCTCGGCGGTGGCGGCGACGCCGTCGAAGGACCCCCGCGCCAACGGGTCCGCCAGCACGCTTTCCGGCATGCGTCGGAGCGTAGGCCACGCGGCGGAGATCGTTCCAGACAGTCGCGAAATCGGGAGGGTCAAGCCCGAGTCAACCGGGCGGGAGTGGACGGCGGGCGCGCGTCAGCCGAGGGCGCGCAGGCGCGCGGCGACGTCCTCCGGCGGGACGTCGTTGATCCAGGCGGCCATGCCCGACTCCGAGCCCGCCAGGTATTTGATCTTGTCGGCGGCGCGCCGGATCGAGAACAGCTCCAGGTGCAGGCGGAGCAGCTCGCGGCCCTCGCCGACGGGCGCCTGGTGCCAGCCCGCGACGTAGGGCAGCGGGGTCTCGTAGAGGGCGTCGCAGCGGCGCAGCAGGTCGCGGTAGAGGACGGCCAGCTCGTCGCGCTCCCCCGCGTCGAGGGCGGCCATGTCGGGGACGTGGCGGTGCGGCGTCAGGTGCACCTCGACCGGCCAGCGGGCGGCGGCGGGGACGTAGGCCGTCCAGTGCTCGCCGGCCAGCACGACGCGGCCGCCGGCGCGCTCGGCCTTCAGGACGTCGCCGAACAGGTCGGGGTTCGCGGACGCGGACGCCAGCATCCGCTCGGTGCGGGGGGTGAGGAACGGGTAGGCGTAGATCTGGCCGTGCGGGTGGTGCAGGGTCACGCCGATCTCGACGCCGCGGTTCTCGAACGCGAAGACCTGCGCGACGCCGGGGATCGCCGACAGCTCGGCGGTGCGGTCGGCCCACGCGTCGACGACCGTCCGGACGCGGGAGACGGGCAGCTGCGCCATCGAGGCGGAGTGGTCGTCGGTGAAGCACACGACCTCGCAGCGCCCGGCGCCGCGGGACCGTTCCACCCCGTCGATCGAGCCCGCGCCGTCGACCGAGCCCGGCACCGGCGGGGTGCGGACGTCGAAGGACGGGAAGCGGTTCTCGAACACGGCGACGTCGTAGGACGGGTCGGGGATCTCCGAGGCCGGGCCGCCGGGGCACAGCGGGCACTGGTCGGCGGGCGGCAGGAACGTCCGCGTGTTGCGGTGCCTGGTGATCGTGACGTGGTCGCCGGTCAGCGGGTCGCGGCGGACCTCGCACACCGGCTCGACCGGCGGCAGGCCGCGCGGGTCCGCGACGGGGGCCCGGCCGGGGGCCTCGTCGTAGTAGACGATCTCGCGGCCGTCCGAGAGCCGCGCGCGTGTCCGGTTCATCTCGTCCGGCAGCCTACAGCGCCGGGGCGTCCGCCCGCGTCGTCTTCTCGTGCACCGTCAGCAGGTACTTGACCAGCGCCGTCAGCACCTCCTTGCCGGACGTGCGCTCCCGTACGTCGCACATCACGACCGGGGTCCCCTCGCTGAGGTCGAGCGCCTCCCGGATCTCGTCGGGCGTGTAGTCGTAGCCGTCGTCGAAGCGGTTCACCGCGATGACGAACGGCAGGCCCCGGTTCTCGAAGTAGTCCACGGCGGGGAAGCAGTCCGAGAGGCGGCGGGTGTCGGCGAGCACGACCGCGCCGAGCGCCCCGAAGGACAGCTCGTCCCACATGAACCAGAACCGGTCCTGGCCGGGCGTGCCGAACAGGTAGAGCACGAGGCCGTCGCGGATCGTGATGCGGCCGAAGTCCATCGCGACCGTGGTGGTGGTCTTCTGCTCGACGCCCTCGGTGTCGTCGACGCCGACGCCCCGGTCGGTGAGCAGCTCCTCGGTCTGCAGCGGGCGGATCTCGCTGACGGAGCCGACGAGCGTCGTCTTGCCGACGCCGAAGCCCCCGGCGACGAGGATCTTCACCGCGACCGGGGTCGCCGGGCCGACCCCCTCCGGGGACGGCCCCGCGCTCCCTCCGGCGGCCGCACCGGCGTTCTCAGAGGGCTTGAAGACCATGGAGCACTTCCCTCAGCAGACGTTCCTTGGAGAGCGCGCTCTCCTGTTGGGGACGGGTGGCGGTGATCAGTCTGTGGTGGAGCAGATCGCCGAGCAGCACCCGCACGACGACGAGCGGCAGCCCGACCCGCGCCGCGACCTCGGCCACCGGCAGCGGTTGCAGGCACATCTCCAGAATGTCGAGATGCTCGGGACCGATGCCGGGTGAGCCCGACCGCGGCCGCGCCGCGGTCGAGATTATCGTGATCATGTCGAAGGCCTCGCCGGTCGCGGGCCTGGCGCGCCCGCGGGTGAGCGCGTACGACCGCACGATCGGGCCGGCCTCGTCATCGAGCCATTCGCTGCCAGGACCGGTCATGGTCCGTCACGATTCCTCGGTGTCGAGGGACTCGGCGCGGCCGCGCCGGGTGCCCTGCTGGATGGACGACATCATCGACCGCAGCTGCTCGGGCGACCGGTCGGCGCGGGCGGAGGGCGCGGGACCGGCCGGCGCGGAGTTCTCCTCCCGCAGCTGCGAGGCCATGTTCTCCTGCCTGACCCGCTTCGGCAGCGAGGGCCGGTCGGCGCCGGGCGACTTGCCCGGGGGCCGGCGCCGCACCTCGCGGGGCGAGCGCGGCACGCTCGGCGGGGGCGGCGACGGCGCGGGCTCGGCCTCGGGCGGCGGGTCGCCCCACGGCGACGGGGCCGCCCGGGGCGTCGGCGCCGGGCCCTGGATCGGCTCCTCGAACACCGGGAGGGGCCCGGTCAGCGCGTCCGCCTCCGCGAGCGGCTCCCCGGGCGCGGGCACGGGGGTGGCCGGGGGGATGAACGGGCGGGCGGGCTGGGCGAGCGGCTCCCGCGGCGGAGGGGGCGCCGGGGACGGGGCCGCGGACGGGGCGGCGTGCCGTCCGGACGGCAGGTGCAGCACGGAGCCGCCCTCGCCCAGGACCGGCTGGGGGCCGCTGCGGACGCTCGCGCCGCCGTTCACGACCGTGCCGACGGGGACGAGGGCGTCCTCGGCGCGGCGGGTGGTCAGAGCGGGTGCGCTGTGCACCGGCGCGCCCTCGTCGGGGACGACGAGCTCCTCGGGCAGCAGCACGATCGCGGTCATGCCGCCGTAGGGGGACGTCCGCAGGGTGACCTTGATGTTGTGCCGGCGGGCCAGCCGGCCGACGACGAACAGGCCGAGCTGCGCGCTGTCGGACAGGTCGAACTCGGCGGCGGTGGCGAGCCGCTCGTTGGCGGCGGCGAGGCTGGGCTCGTCCATGCTGAGGCCGCGGTCCTCGACCTCCAGCGTGAAGCCGTGCGAGACGGCCTGCCCGTGCACCTGGACGGTCGTGTGCGGCGGCGAGAACGTCGCGGCGTTCTCGATCAGCTCGGCGAGCAGGTGGATGACGTCGGCGACGGCCGGGCCGACGATGGCGGCGCGGGTCATCGGGGCGACGTTGACGCGGGTGTAGTCCTCGACCTCGGACGCGGCGGCGCGGGCGACGTCCACGATCGCGACGGGGCTGCGCCAGCCGCGGCCGGGCGCCTGCCCGGACAGGATGATCAGGCCCTCGGCGTGCCGGCGCATGCGGGTGGCGAGGTGGTCGACCCGGAACAGGTCCTCCAGGTCGTCGGGGGTCTCGATGCGCCGCTCCATCGAGTCCAGCAGCTTGAGCTGGCGGTGCAGCAGCGTCTGGCTGCGGCGGGCGAGGTTGACGAACACGTCGCTGACGTTGCGGCGCAGCGTCGCCTCCTCGACGGCGCTCTGGATCGCGGTGCGGCGGGCGGCGTTGAACGCCTCGCCGACCTGGTCGATCTCGCGGGTGCCGAACGCCAGCGGCGGCGCCTCGGCGGCCACGTCGACCTCCTCGCCGAGGCGCAGCCGGCGGATCACGCCGGGCAGCCGGACGTCGGCCAGGTCGATCGCCTCGCGGCGCAGCCCGCGCAGCTCGCGGATGATGGACCGGGCGACCCAGACCGCGAGGACGAGGGTGGCGACGACCGCGACCAGTCCGAGCGCGCCCGCGAGGACGACGCGGGTGATGATGCCCTCGGAGATCGGCTGGGCGCGCTTCTCGGCGCCCGCCGACACCGACAGTTCGAGCCCGCGGAGCCGGGTGAGGTTGGAGTCGGCGGTGGTCTTCCACAGCGCCCCCGCGGCGCCGGTGGCGTTGACCAGCCGGGGGGAGGCGACGAAGCGGTCCTCCAGCGCGCGGAGCCGGCCGTACTCGGGCATGCCGACGATGCGCTCGTAGTAGGACTGGTCGGGCGAGCGCAGCTCGGCCGCCGTGTAGGTGTAGAGGGTGCGCTGGGTGCCGACGAGCTTGACGTACTGGGCGTGCTCGCCGGGCGTGATCCTGCCGGCGGCGAGGGCGCCCGCCAGCAGCGCGTCCTCCTGCGCGAGGACCTCGCGGGCCCGGGTCAGCGACGCCTCGTTGCGGGCGTCCTTGGCGACCTCGGAGTTGTCCAGCGTCGCGAGGGAGCCCTGGAGCGCGCCGACGTCGCCGAGCAGGGCCGTGTAGTCGGCGAACGCGCGGGCCCGGTCCAGGCGGCCGGCGTCGATGGCGCGGCGCCGGTCCGCCAGGCCGTCCAGCTCGGTGAGGATCTTGCCCGCGATGCGCTGGGCGTCCTCCGGCGCGGCGCCGTCGACGGCCTCGGCCTCGGCGAGCTTGCGGAACAGGTCGGCCTGCCGGTCGGTGACCAGGCGGCCGGACTCCATGGCGGCGCGGTCGCCCTCCGCGCGGCCGCCGAGGTACACCATCGACAGCCGGCGTTCGGCCTGCAGGGCGCTGCCGAGCGCGCCCGACGGGTAGCCGTAGTGGTCCTGGACGGTCTTGACGTGGCGGAGGTTGAGCCCCTCGCCGAGCGCGATGCTCGCGGCGAACGCCCACAGGACGCCCAGGGAGACCACCGAGACGGTGACCATCAGGACGACCTTGAAGCGGATGGAGCGGAAACGCGCGGCCTTGGGAGCCCGCCGGTGTCCGGCGGACGAGTCCGTTGTGCGGCCTCGAATTGGCACTGCGGCAGAACCTTCACTCGATCGGACGACTGACATCGACTGGTCTGGACGGCTGGCATCGATTGCGTGCGGAGCGGCTCACGCGGAACGCAGGAGAGCCTAGGGCGGTCCGCCGCCATGTGTCGACAGTTTCCAGTTCATCACGTTTTGTGGCGGCGGACAGCCCAAAATACCCCTACGATGCCTCAGCGTGATGGCTCGTACCCCAGAAGCGACGACGACCGTGCGCTCACCCGCCCGCGTCCGCCGGACCCTGCTCGCCACGGGGGCGCTGGTCGCGGCGGTGCTGACCGGCGCCTGCAGCGGCGACTCCGGCGGGACCGCCGCGCCGCCAGACGTCCCGATGCTGCAGGAACTCGGCACCCCGGAAGGCCGGCTCGACCTCGTCGCCTGGGCCGGATACGCCGAGAACGGCTCGAACGACCCGAAGGTCGACTGGGTCAAGCCGTTCACGAAGGCGACCGGCTGCAAGGTGTACACGAAGGTCGCCGACACCTCCGACTCGATGGTCGCGCTCATGAAGACGGGGCGGTACGACGGCGTGTCGGCGTCCGGCGACGCGAGCCTGCGGCTCATCTACGGCGGGACGGTCGCACCCGTCAACACCGGCCTGATCAGCAGCTGGGACGACATCGCCAAGTACCTGAAGAACCAGCCGTACAACTCCGCCGCCGGGCGGATGTACGGCGTCCCGCACGGCTACGGCGCCAACATGCTGATGTATCGTACGGACAAGATCACGCAGCGTCCGACGTCGTGGAGCGTGGTGTGGGACAAGGAGTCCCCCGCCGCCGGGCACGTCGTCGCCTACGACTCCCCCATCTACATCGCGGACGCCGCGCTGTACCTGAAGACGCACCGCCCCGAACTGAAGATCAACGACGTCTACGAGCTGGACGAGAAGCAGTTCGACGCCGCGGTGAACCTGCTCAAGCAGCAGCGCCCGAACGTGAACCAGTACTGGGCGAACTACCTGGACGAACTCCAGTCGTTCAAGAGCGGCTACAACTACGCCGGCACCGCCTGGCAGGTGACCGCGAACCTGGCCATGGCCGAGAAGGCGCCGGTCGCCACGACGATCCCCGACGAGGGGGCGACCGGCTGGTCCGACACCTGGATGATCTCCTCCAAGGCCCAGCATCCGACCTGCATGTACAAGTGGATGAACTGGATCACCATGCCCAAGGTGCAGGCGGAGGTCGCGCAGTGGTTCGGCGAGGCGCCCGCCAACCCCAAGGCGTGCAAGTACACCGCCAAGGGCTTCTGCTCGACCTACCACGTCGGCGACCCGGAGTTCTACAAGCGACTGGCGTTCTGGAAGACCCCCGTGAAGGAATGCGGGGACGACCGCGGCAGCAAATGCGTGGACTACTCCCGCTGGGCGCAGGCCTGGACGCAGATCAAGGGCTGACCCGCGCCTGACCAGGGGACCCGTACTGACCGCCGGCCGCACGTCAGGGCCAGCGGTACTCCGCGCCTGCGGACGGGACGTGGTGGGGCAGGTAGCACTTGGTCGTGACGTGCTCGTCCTTGCAGTCGAGGCACAGGTAGGTGCGGTGGCCGCGCAGGCCGCGGCCCCGCCTGTCGCAGGGCGGGCAGACGCACGGCGACCAGCCGACGATGACCCGGCCCGGGTCGAGCCGGTGCCCGGCCGGGCACAGGAACGGGACGTGTTCGGGAGCCTGCACGACTCCACACCCTACTCGAACATATGATCGATCCAGAAGGGCCCCGGTGGGGGTCAGCGGTCGCGGTGGGTCATCAGGCGGGCGAGCGCCCGCAGTTCGGCGTCGGCGGCCGGGGCGACTCCGGCGGCGTCGAGGTCGGCGAGGGCGTCGGTGAGGAGTTCGTCGGCGCGGGCGGCGGCCCAGGCGCGCCCGCCCGCCGCGTCGACGAGACCGGCGGCGAGGACCGCCTCCTCGTCGGTGAGCGGCTCCTCGCGCAGGTAGAGGGCGGCGAGGTCGCCGCCGGCGGCGCTGCCCGAGGTGAGGGCCGCGACGACGGGCAGCGACTTCTTCCGGCGGCGCAGGTCGGCGTGGACGGGCTTGCCGGTGACCGCCGGCTCGCCCCAGATGCCGAGCAGGTCGTCGACGAGCTGGAAGGCCAGGCCGAGGCGCTCGCCGAAGACGCGCAGCCGGGAGACCTGCCCGGCGGTGCCGCCGCCGTACACGGCGCCGAGCGCGCACGACGCGCCGAGCAGCGCGCCGGTCTTGCCGGCGGCCATGGCCAGGCACTCGTCGAGCGTGACGTCGGCGCGCTCCTCGAAGGCCAGGTCGGCGCGCTGGCCCTCGACCAGTTCCAGCACGGCCCGGGCGAGGATGCGCACGCCGCGGGCGACCACCGCGGAGGGCTCCTCGGCGAGGAGCTCGTAGGCGGCGGCGAGGAGGGCGTCCCCGGAAAGGATGGCGGCGTTCGCGCCGAAGACCGCCCACGCGGTGGGGCGGTGCCGGCGGGTGAGGTCGCCGTCCATCACGTCGTCGTGCATGAGGGAGAAGTTGTGCGCGAGCTCGACCGCCACGGCGGCCGGCAGGGCGGCCTGGACCGTCCCGCCGACCGCCTCCGCGGCCAGCAGCGTCAGCGCGGGCCGGATCGCCTTGCCGCCCGCCCCGGCGGCAGGGCGGCCGCGCTCGTCGCGCCAGCCGAAGTGGAAGCCCGCGGTGGAGCGCGACGCCTCCGGCATGGCCTCGACCACGTGGCGCAGCGCGGGGTCGAGCAGGCGGCGGCTCCAGGTGAGCACCTCCGCCGCCGTCCGGGGGCGGAGCCGCGGCTCCGTCCGATGGTCGCAGCCGACCACGGCCGGGTCGTCACTCCAGGCGGGCATGGCGGGTCCCCTCTCGTCAGCGGGCGATCTCGACGTTCTCCAGGACGCCGAGGGCGTCGGGGACCAGCACGGCGGCCGAGTGGTAGGCGCTGACGAGGTAGGTCAGCAGCCCCTTGTCGTCGATGCCGGTGAAACGGACCGTGAGGCCCGGCCGGACCTCGCCCTCCAGCCCGGTGCGGTGCAGGCCGACGACGCCCTGGTCGTCCTCGCCGGTGCGCAGCGCGAGGATCGAGCTGGTCCCGGTCGGGGAGATCGGGATCTTGTCGCAGGGGAGGATCGGGACGCCGCGCCAGGCGTGCGCGCGGCGGCCCTCGACCTCGACGGGCGCGGGGTACACGCCGCGCCGCGTGCACTCCCGGCCGATCGCCGCGATCGTCTTCGGGTGGGCGAGGAAGAACCGGGTCTTGCGGCGCCGCGCCAGCAGCTCGTCCATGTCGGCGGGGGTCGGCGGGCCCCCGAGGGTCTGGATGCGCTGGCGCAGGTCGGCATTGTGCAGCAGGCCGAAGTCGCGGTTGTTGACCAGTTCGTGCTCCTGGCGCTCCCTGATCTCCTCGATCGTCAGCCTGAGCTGCTGCTCGACCTGGTCCATCGGATCGCTGTAGAGGTCGGCGACCCGGGAGTGGACGCGCAGGACCGTCTGGGTGACGGCCAGCTCGTACTCGCGGGGCGAGGCCTCGTAGTCGACGAACGTGCTCGGCAGGACGGGTTCGCCGCCGTGCCCGGACGCCACCTCGATCGCCGCCTCGCCGTGCCTGGTCCGCGGCGGGGCGGGCGCGGCCCGGTACTCCTCCAGGTGCGCGCGCAGCGCCTCGGACCGCTCGGTCAGCTCCTCGACCGCCTGCCGCGGCAGCGACAGGACGATCACGGGGGTGAGCGCGCGGAACGTGTGCGCCCACTCCGCCGGCTCGCCGAGCAGGGCCTCGGCGCCGAAGAACCCGCCGCCGTCGCGGACGCCGACCCTGCCGGCGGCGTCGTAGGCGCCGGGGACGCTCTCCTCGACCTTGCCGTGGGCGATCAGGTGGACCGCGTCGAGGGGCCCGCCCGACTCCGCGATCACCTCGCCGGGCCGGTACTCGCGCTGCTCGAACCGCGCGGCGAGGGCGTCGAGGATCTCGGGGTCGGACAGGCCGCGCAGCGGCGGCAGCTCGGCGAGCTCGGGCGGGACGACCCGGATCGCCGCGCCGTCGTTGACGAACGTCACGAGACCGTCGCCGAGCCGGTAGGTGAGCCGGCGGTTCACCCGGTAGGCGCCGCCGGCGGCCTCCACCCACGGCAGCCGCGACAGCAGCCACCGCGGGGTGATGCCCTGCGTCTGCGGAACGGTCTTGGTCGTCGAGGCGAGGTTGCGTGCGGCGCGGGTGGAGAGGGCCAGCCGTTCCTCCGTCACGCGCCGGCACCGCCGTGCGCGACCTCGACCGACTCCAGCATGCCGAGCGCGTCGGGCACCAGGACGGCCGCCGAGTAGTACGCGCTGACCAGGTAGTTGAGGAGCGCCTTGTCGTCGATGCCCATGTACCGGACCGACAGCCCCGGCTGGTACTCGTCCGGCAGGCCGACCTGGTGGAGCCCGACGACGCCCTGCGCCGCCTCGCCGGTCCGCATCAGCAGGATCGAGCTGGTCAGCGTCGGCGAGACCGGGATCTTGTTGCACGGGAAGATGGGCACGCCGCGCCAGCCGGGCACCTTGTGGCCGCCGACGTCGACGCTGTCGGGGTAGATGCCGCGGGCGCTGCACTCGCGGCCGAACGCGGCGATCGCCTTCGGGTGCGCGAGGAAGAACGCCGGGTCCTTCCAGACGAGGGTGAGCAGATCGTCCATGTCGTCGGGCGTGGGCGGGCCGGAGCGGGTGTGGATGCGCTGCGACAGGTCGGTGTTGTGCAGCAGGCCGAAGTCGCGGTTGTTGACGATCTCCTGCTCCTGGCGCTCGCGCAGCGCCTCGATGGTCAGCCTGAGCTGCTGCTCGATCTGGTCCATCGGCTGGTTGTAGAGGTCGGCGACGCGGGTGTGGACGCGCAGCACGGTCTGCGCGACGCTCAGCTCGTACTCGCGGGGGGACGCCTCGTAGTCGACGAACGTGCTCGGCAGGACGGGTTCCCCGGCGTGCCCGGACACCACCTCGATCGCCGCCTCGCCGTGCGCGTTGTGCGCGCGGCGCGGGCTCGCCCGGTACTCCTCCAGGTGGGCCTGGAGGGAGGAGGACTGGCCGAGCGTCTCCTGGAAGTCGGCCTGGCTCATGCTGAGGATCGTGCAGGTGGTCACCGCCTTGACGGTGTGCTCCCACGTCGGCGGCTCCTGTCCCTCCTCGGTCCCGAGGAGGGCCTGCTCGCCGAAGAAGTCGCCGTTGGCGAGCGTCCCGAGGACGGCGTCGGAGCCGTACTCGCCCGCGCCGATCCTGCTGAGCTTGCCGTGCGCGACGAGGACGACGCGGTCGACGGGGCGGCCCCGCTCGACGACGACGTCGCCGGGCGCGTACTCCTGCTGGGTGAAGCGCCCCGCGATGGCGTCCAGGGTCAGGTCGTCGTCGTAGCCGCGCAGCGGGGCCAGCTCGCCGAGCTCGCGCGGGATGACGCGGACGTCGGCGCCGGTCGTCACGAACGTGACCCGGCCGTCGCCCAGCGTGTAGGTGAGCCGCCGGTTGACGCGGTAGGTGCCGCCGGACGCCTGCACCCAGGGAAGCAGCTTCAGCAGCCACCGCGACGTGATGCCCTGCATCTGCGGGACGGTCTTGGTCGTGGTCGCCAGGTTCCGCGCGGCCGCGGTGCTCAGGCTGTGCTGGTGGTCCTGTTGCTGCTGTTCCTGAAGCTGCTGTTCCGTCACGTCCACACCACCGATTCGTCGTGGTCTTGCGGGGAAGTTGCGGCCTTTGGCCACCCGTGACGCTACAGACGGTAATGAGACGGTCGCAAGGAGCCATTGGCAGCACCTCTGATTTGCCCTCGCGCCACACAACTCGCACCCGGGCGCGATATCGGCTGCTCAGCCGGAGGGCGTGGGGCAGATCACTCAGCCGCGCCGCGCCCCGGAGCCCACCGGTTCCGGGGCGTTCTCCTCCCCGGCCCGGTCGATCGGCACCCCGGCCGTCTCCGGGATCTTGATGATCGGCAGCAGCGCGACCAGGGCGACGATCATCAGGTAGTAGGCCGGGACGAAGTTGGAGCCCGTGGCGTCGATCAGCGAGCCCACGAGCACGGCCGCCGTCCCGCCGAACAGGGACGTCGAGATGTTGTAGCCGATCGCGAAGGCCCCGTACCGCACCTTCGTCGGGAACATCGCCGGGAACGTCGCGCCGATCACCGCCAGCATCAGCACCAGCAGCCCGCCGATGACCGCGTAGCCGACCGCGACCCCGGCCGGGTCGTGGGTCTGCATGAGCGCGAACGCCGGCCAGGACAGCACGAGGAACCCGACCGCGGTGGCGATCAGCAGCGGCTTGCGGCCGATCCGGTCCGACAGCGCGCCGAGCGGCAGGATCACCGTCATCATCGCCGCCTCCACGCCGATCGTGGTGAGCTGCGACGTGGTGTCGTTCATGTCCAGGAAGTCGACCAGGTAGGACGGCATGAACGTCAGCAGCGTGTAGACCGCGACGTTCAGCAGGATCACGATCCCGATGAGCCTCAGGATGGTGCGCCAGTGGTACTCCACGGTCTCCTTGAGCGGCGACCGCGCCTTCCGGCCCTCCGCCTCCATGTGCTGGAACGTCGGGGTGTCCTCGATCCGCGTCCGGACGTAGAGCCCGACGGCGCCGAGCGGCAGCGCGATCAGGAACGGGATGCGCCAGCCCCACCCCTGCATCGCGCTCTCGCTGAGGGACAGGTCGATGAGCAGCACGAGCCCGGCGCCCAGGATGTAGCCGCCGAGGGTGCCGAACTCCAGGAACGCCCCGTAGAACCCGCGCCGGTTCGTGGGCGCGTACTCGGCGATCATCGTGGCGGCGCCGCCGTACTCGCCGCCCGTCGAGAAGCCCTGGACGAGCCGGACGCCGAGCAGCAGCAGCGGCGCGGCGATCCCGATCGTGGCGTAGCCGGGCAGGACGCCGATCACGAACGTCGAGCCCGACATCAGGATGATGGTGGCGGCCAGGATCCGCTTGCGGCCGAGCCGGTCCCCCATCGGACCGAAGAACATGCCGCCGAACGGGCGGGCGAGGAACGCCGCCGCGACCAGCGCGAACGAGCGCAGCGTGGCGCTGCCGCCCGCGTCCTCGGGGAAGAACACCGTGCCGATGATCGAGGTCATCACGCCGGCGCTGAACACGCCGAAGTCGAACCACTCGATGCAGTTGCCCATCGCCGAGGCGATCACGGCCTTGCGGACGGCGCCCTCGCCGGGCCCGGCGCCCTCGGGCGGTCCCGCGCCCTCGCCGCCGCGTCCCGGATCCGCTCCCCGCCGCGCGTTCGTCGAGTCGTCCACGGCATGCCCCTGCCCGAAGATCAGCAAAAGTAACGGGGGGTTGGGGCTCCGATGACTCTGCGGCAGGAGGCCTGCTCAGGCCCCTGGACGAGCCCCGGTCAGGACCTGCGGGACCGCCGGCGGGGCGTCCGCGCGGTGTCCCTGTCCTCGTCGGCGCCGCCGAGGACGTCGTCCGGCAGCGCGGGCAGGACGGTGGTGCGCAGCGGGTCGCCGTCCAGGGGGCCAGCGGCGGGGGGCGGGGTCTCGTCCCGTCCGGGAAGCTCATCGGTGGACAGGGGGTCGCCGGTGACCTCGGGGGCTTCGGCGTTCTCGGGGTCTTCGGCGGCCTGCGGGTCGTCCGGCAGCTCGTTGGTGCTCAGCGGGTCGCCGTCCAGCAGCTCGTCGAGGGACACGGTGGCCTGCGGGTCGTCCGGCGCGTCCAGCAGGTCGTCCTCGGGGATGGAGACGAGCGCCTGCGTCTCCTGCGCACCGCGCGTGATCACTCCGCTGGCGAGGACGGTGTTGCGGTGCCGCAGCGCACCGTTCTCGCGGAGCAGGTTGTCGATGTCGGAGCGGGCGCGGGCGACGCGGCGGCTCATCCGCAGGTGCACGACGAGGCCCCCGGCGGCGGCGCCGAGGACGAACCCGGCGACGGGCAGGCCGACGGCCGACGGCGCGAGCGTGGCGACCAGCGCGACGACGACCAGCGCGACGACCACCGCGAGCGCGAGCAGGTGCTCTTCCACCCAGTCCAGGACGGTGTTGACGCGCTTGGGGATCCTCACTCGCCTTCTCCTCCACTCGGCTCGGAACGGGGACAACGACCGGGCCGAGGCGTGATGTTCCAGCGCCGCGGCTCCGCCGTTCCAGGGGACGCCGCCGGGCTCCGCGGCCGGGACGGCTCCGGGCTCGCGCCCCTGCGCGCCGCCCTGTCAGTCGACGGGCTCCCACGGATCGTGATCGGAGGGAGACCTTGCCGAAACCCTAACAGGACGTGACGGCCGCGTCCGACCCGGCGCCCCGCGTGCGCTCCGCCAGGATGCGAACACATGGCCGTGGCGAATATCGTCCTTGGATATGAGCGAACACTTTGACGTCGTGGTCCTGGGCGCGGGCCCGGGTGGATATGTCGCCGCGATCCGGGCGGCGCAGCTTGGGCTGAAGACGGCGATCATCGAGGAGAGGTACTGGGGCGGGGTGTGCCTCAACGTCGGCTGCATCCCCTCGAAGGCGCTGCTGCGCAACGCCGAGCTGGCGCACATCTTCACCCACGAGCAGAAGACGTTCGGGATCAACGTCGAGGGCAGCGTGTCCTTCGACTACGGCGTCGCCTACGAGCGCAGCCGCCAGGTGTCGGACAAGCTCGTCAAGGGCGTCCAGTTCCTGATGAAGAAGAACAAGATCACGTCCTACGACGGGCGGGGCACGTTCACCGACCCGAACACCCTCCAGGTGGCCAGGCAGGACGGGTCGAGCGAGACGGTCACGTTCGACAACTGCATCATCGCGGCCGGGGCGCACACCAAGCTGCTGCCGGGCACGTCGCTGTCGGAGCGCGTGGTCACCTACGAGGAGCAGATCCTCAGCTCCGAGCTGCCGGACAGCATCGTCATCGCGGGCGCCGGCGCGATCGGCGTCGAGTTCGCCTACGTGCTGCACAACTACGGGGTGAAGGTCACGATCGTCGAGTTCCTCGACCGGATGGTCCCGAACGAGGACGCCGACGTGTCGAAGGAGCTGGCCAAGCGCTACCGCAAGCTCGGCGTGGACGTCCTCACCTCGACCCGGGTCGACGCGATCGACGACTCCGGCGAGAAGGTCAAGGTCACCGTCACCGGCAAGGACGGCGCACAGCAGGTGCTGGAGGCCGACAAGGTGCTCCAGGCGATCGGGTTCCAGCCGAACGTCGAGGGCTACGGGCTGGAGAAGACCGGCGTCGCGCTGACCGACCGCGGCGCGATCGACGTGGACGGCCGCTGCCGCACGTCCGTCCCGCACATCTACGCCATCGGCGACGTCACCGCGAAGCTGATGCTCGCGCACGCCGCCGAGGCCATGGGCATCGTCGCGGCCGAGACCATCGGCGACGCCGAGACGATGGAGCTCGACTACGTGATGATCCCCCGCGCCACCTACTGCCAGCCGCAGGTCGCCTCGTTCGGCTGGACGGAGGCGCAGGCGAAGGAGCAGGGCTTCGAGGTCAAGACCGCGAAGTTCCCGTTCAGCGCCAACGGCAAGGCGCTCGGCCTCGGCGAGGGCGACGGCTTCGTCAAGGTGATCAGCGACGCGAAGTACGGGGAGATCCTCGGCGCGCACATGATCGGCCCCGAGGTGACCGAGCTGCTGCCCGAGCTGACCCTGGCGCAGCAGTGGGACCTCACCGTCAACGAGGTCGCGCGCAACGTGCACGCCCACCCCTCCCTGGGCGAGGCCATGAAGGAGGCCGTGCACGGCCTGGCCGGGCACATGATCAACCTCTGATCCGCGGGACGGCACGAGGCCGCCGCCACGGTCCGTCCGTGGCGGCGGCCTCGCCGTCTCCGCCGGTCAGGCCGTCGGCCAGCGCTTCAGCGCCCGGTAGGCGGGCTGCCACTGCGTCTCGAACGCGGTGCGGGCGGGCTCCGGCAGGACGGACAGCGTGGCCGCGGCCGTCGCGTCGTCCACTCCGTCGAGGAGCCACGGCAGCACGCGCGGCGCGTTCGGGCCGACGTGGCGGCCGTGGACCTGGCCGAAGTTCTGGAACTGCTCCGCCTTCAGAGTGGCGTCGATCAGCGGGATCGCCTCCTTCTCCTCGTGCGCGAGGTGCGCGGTGAGGGCGGTGGCGAGGGCGTCGACGATCTCGCCGACGGGCTCGGCGCCGGTGTCGACGGCCTCGATGAGGGGGTCGACGGCGGCGTGCTCGGCCTCCATCGCGTCCAGCAGCGCCAGGTCGTCGGCGCGGCCGGCGAGGGTCTCCCGGACGACCGGCCAGAGCGCCTCGTCCTCGGCGGTGTGGTGGGCGTGCAGGGACAGTTTGAACAGCTCCCACCCCGCCGCCGCGGCCAGCAGGCGGCGGGGGTCGTCGTCCTCGCGCGCGGTCACCTCGGCGAGGTGCTCCAGCTCCCTCCTCAGCGCGTCGTGCATGACGTACATCAGGGTCCAGTCGTATTCGCTCATCGCTCCTCCTTCTTCACCGCACTGACGGAGCGGCCGGAGGAAAGGTGACGGCGAGAGGCGACGGCCCGGGGCGGAGAGCGCGGATCGTCAGCGGAGCGGGTCGAACGGGTCCAGCTCGCCCGGACGGCGCCCGGTGGCGATCATCTCCGCGAGGAGGCTCCCGGTGGCCGGTCCGAGCGTGATGCCCCACATGCCGTGGCCGCCCGCGGCGAAGACCCGCGGCGACCGGGTGGCGCCGATCAGCGGGAGGCCGTCGCGGGTGCAGGGGCGCGATCCGACCCACTCGTCCTGCCGGGCGCCGAGGTCGGCGCCGCGCAGCAGCGGGCGCGCGGCCTCGACGATCGCCCGGATCCGGCGCGGGTCGAGCGGCGCCTCGGGACGGCGGAACTCCATCATCCCGGCGACGCGGAGCCGGTCGCCGAGCGGTGTGCAGGCGACCCGCTGCGCGGGGAAGTACACCGGCGCGTCGGGGACCCGCTCCATCGGCACGCTGAAGCTGTACCCGCGACCCGCCTGGACGAGCGCGCCGACGCCGAACCGCCGGGCGAGGTCGCCGAGCCACACGCCGCTCGCCAGCACCACCGCGTCGAACGTCTCGAAGTCGCTGCCGCCCGTGCGGACCGCCACGCCGCCCGGCTCGTCGCGGACGTCCGTCACGTCCGCACCCGCACGGATCTTGCCGCCGCGGTCGCGGACGGAGTCGGCGAGCGCGTGCACGAACACGCCCGGGTTGATGAACCGCTGGCCGCGCAGCAGGATCGCCGCGCCGATCTCGTCGGAGAGGGCGGGCTCCACCCCGCGCGCCTCGTCGCCGGTCAGGACCTCGTACTCCAGCTCCTGCCCGGCGGCGCGGATGTGCTCGATCTCCTCCAGCAGGACGCGCCGCTCCCCCTCCGTCCGGTACGCGGCGAGGAAGGACCCGGCCTCGCTCGTCTCCGCGCGGACGCCGCCGTCCAGCAGCGCGTCGAAGCTCGGCAGCGCCCGGCCGTTGATCGGCACCAGCGCCTCCATCGCGCGCCGCCACCGCGCGGCCGTGCTGTTGCGGGCGAAGCCCGCGAGGAACCGCAGCAGGCGCGGGTTCGCGCTCGGCGGGACGTAGACCGGCGAGGACGGGCTGAGCACCGCGCGCACGCCGTAGGAGAGGACGGCCGGTTCGGGCAGCGGGGTCGCCAGCCCGGGGGTCAGCCACCCGGCGTTGCCCCAGGACGCTCCGGCCGCGACGTCCCGCCGGTCGAAGACGGTGACGTCGTCGCCGTGCTCCTGCAGGAACCACGCCGTGGACAGACCGACCATCCCGGCCCCCACGACGGCGACTCGGCGCGCCATGGCCTCTCCTCTCCTCGTGAAACGTGTCACCTCGATGGTGAGGCGTCCGCGAGCCGATGCCCCTGTCGAGTTCGGCCAATCAGGAGGCCCACCATGGTGCGAAGCGCACAATGGAGGGAAGGAGGCAGATCGAATGATCAGTGTGAGCGGCCTGGTCGACGCGCTGGGCCCGGGGCTGCTGCGCCTGGTCGCCCCCGGCCGGGACGCGCAGGTGCACGACGTCGTCCTGGCCGAGCCCGGCGAGGCCGCCGGGCAGCCGGGAGAGATCGTCCTCGGCGCCGGCGTGACCGGCCCGGCCGGTGCCGTCGCGCTCCTGGAGCGCGCCGACGCGGCGGGGGCGAGCGGCGTGGTGCTCAAGTCGCCCCTCGCCGGGGCCGCCGAGGTGGCCGCCGCCGCGCGCCGCCTGGCCCCGGCCCTCGTCGAACTCCAGCGGGACGCGTCCTGGACGCACGTCATCTGGCTGGTCCGCGGCGCCGTCGACCGCGCCCACGCCCCGCTCCCCGGGCCGTCCGGCCCGCAGGACGACCTGTTCGCCCTGGCCGACACGGCGGCGGAGATCGCCGACGCCCCGGTGACGCTGGAGGACGCGCGCTCCCGCGTCCTCGCCTACTCGGGCCGCCAGGACAGCACCGACCCGGCCCGCGTCTCCACGATCGTCGGCCGCCGCGTCCCGCCGCAGGTCATCGCCCACCTGCGGGCCTCGGGAGTGTTCCGCAAGCTGGCCCGGTCGAGCGACCCGGTCCTCGTCCCCGCGGGCCCGGACGGAATGCTGCCCCGCCTCGTCATCCCGGTCCGCGCCGGCGGCGAATGGCTCGGCTCGATCTGGGTGGTGGCGCGCACGGCGGTTCCCCCCGACCGGGTCCGGCGCCTGGCCGACCTGGCCTCCGTCCTGGCCCTGCACCTGCTCCGCCTCCGAGCCGAGGCCGGCGTCGCGCGCCGCGTCACGGCGGACGAGGTGCGCGCCGCGCTCCAGGACGGCTCCCGGCCCGTCCCGGCTCCCCCGCCCTGGCGCGTGGTCGCGCTCGGCGACCAGGCCGGGACCGACGACGTCCGCCGCCGCCTCGACCTCTGGGACGCGATCACCCGCCGCTACGGCTGGCGCCGCCCCCTCCTCACCGACCTCGCCGGCACGATCTTCGCGGTCCTGAGCGAGCCCGGCCGCGACACCGCCGAATCCGGGACGACGCCCTGGCTGCGCCACGTCCTCACCCGCGTCCGCGCCCACGACCGCACCCTGTACGCGGCGGCGGGCGGCCTCGCCCGCTCCCCCGCCGACCTCCCCCGCTCCCGCGCCGAGGCGTCCGAACTCGCGGCCCTGGTCGGCTCCGGCGGCCTCGCCCCCGGGGCCGTCCTCCTGGAGGACGCCTGGGACGAGGTGGTCGTCGAACGCGCCCGCAAGGCGGTCGGCGCCGACCTGCTGGGCGGCCCCCTCCCCGCCCTCCGCGCCCACGACGAGAAGCACGGAACGTCCTACCTCCCGACCCTCGCCGCGTGGCTGGACCACTACGGCGACACCAAAGGCACGGCCCAGGCCCTGGCCGTCCACCCCAACACCCTCCGCCACCGCCTGCGCCGCATGACCGAGACAACCCCGCTCGACCTCACGAGGCCCCAGACCCGCCTGGCCCTCCGCCTCCAACTCGCCGCCCTGGGAGTTCGGCCATAGCCCGCGGCGCCCGCCGTTCCTCAGCCGACGGCGCGTTCCGCGTAGGGGCGCAAGGCCTTGCGCAGCTTGGCCGCGTCCGGCGGCTGCCCGATGGAGGCCCGGTCGTCGAGCTTGACGCTCCCTGGGCACGCCGCGTCGCCGGGCACCGTGAAGCGGCCCAGCGGCCTGGCGGTCTTCGCCTCGTAGATCTCGAAGACGTAGGAGGCCTTCAGGAGCGAGATCTTGGTCGTGCCCAGCGCCCCGGTGCGCTCCGACAGCTGCCAGTCCAGCCGCGCAACGGCTTCGGGGACGTACTCGCAGACCCGGGTCTCCCGTCCCGTGTCCTGGTAGCCACAGGCGACGAGCTGGACCTTGGGCTTCGCGCCGGCGTCGCTCCCCCCGTCGTCCGCCGTCCAGCGGGCGGGAAGCTCGTCGGCGTCCTCACCGGTGTTGGCGTTCACGTACAGCAGCCTCACGGCGTGCGGGCCGTTGCCCCGGTAAGGTTCGGCGACCTCTTTGAAATACGTGTCGCCCCGCGCCTTGCCGACCGGTTCCCGGGGGCAGAACAGGTTCACGGTGTCCGGGGAGGGCGGCTCCGGGGGAGGCGGATCGGCCAGCATGCCGACCACGCCGATACCACCGAAGATCACGACGATGCCGATGCCGAACGTCCACCATGCGATCCGATCCGACCTTCGCATGCCACGATTCTGAACGATCGCCCCGCACGCCTCCACCAGATCGCGCCCCGGCGCCTCCGGCACGCCGAGCGGCCAGAGCCGAACGAGCACTGACGATCAGCATGGAACCGCCGGCATCGGACTCGCCCGCCTGGGATAAGGCGATATTCCCCGACATGGGGGAGAAGAATTTCTCCGGCACAAAGGTCGACCACGGGACGCTCGACTTCACCGAGTCTCGCGGATCGCCATTCCTCCCTGTAGCGATTCCATGATCTTCGCTCGCGTTCACGCTTGCCCGCGTCAGGGGAGAGCTTGGAACGAACGGGGGGAAAATTCATGATCATAATCAGTTCATCGGAAACGACGCGACGCAGGGCCCTCGGCCGGTTCTGCGGCGCCGCCGCGCTTCTCGCGGGCCTGGTCGCGACCGGGGTGGCGGCGCCCGCCGGCGCCGCCACGGCGGCGGCCCCGGACCCGGCGAGTCCACGGGCGGCGACGTCCCAGACCAGAACCGAGAACGGCCGGCTTCCGGTCAAGGCGATCGAGAAGATTCTGCAGGCCGACGGCCACGTCAGCAAAAGCGGGGTTCTCGAAGTCGACATCGACCGCACGGACCTCCATGTCATCGGGGGCAATCCCCCGGTGAGATTCAAGGACGGCTTCCAGATCCAGCACGAGCTGTTCTTCCAGTCGCTCGGGCACGGAAAGGCGATCCTCAACGGCGACCTGGCGCTGCGGCCCCAGGAGATCCAGCCGGTCATCGACTCGTTCATCGCGCACGGGCTCACGTTCCAGGCGCAGCACCAGCACCTGTACGACCTGCGGCCGATGGTGTGGTTCCTGCACTTCCGCGCGATCGGCGACCCGCTCCGGCTCGCCGGCGCCGCACGCGCCGCCATCGCCAAGACGTCCACGCCGCTGCCGCAGCACTCGCCGCCGCATCCCACGACCCCGCTTCCCGTGCGGAAGCTGGAGAGGATCCTCGGCGGGGACGCGACGGTCGGGGAGAACGGGATCGTCACGGTGACCGTGCAGCGCACCGACAGGATCAGGCTCGGCGGCGTGGTCGTCGACCCGGACCTCGGGGTGTCGACCAGCATCCAGTTCCAGCCGCTCAGGAAGGGCCGGGCGGCCGTCGTTCCGGACTTCTCGATGACGGCGAAGGAGACGCAGCCGGTCATCACGGTCATGCGCCGCCATCGCTGGGAGGTGGGCTGCCTCTACAACCAGGAGACCGACGAGCACCCGCAGCTGTACTTCTCGCACATGTACCGCGTCGGTGACCCCGTCACCCTCGCCCGGCAGATCCGCGAGGGGCTCGACCGCACGGCCGCCAAGCGCGCCTGACCGGCGGGCCACGGCATCCACGCTGAGAGCGCGGCCGGCGGCGGAACCTCCGCCGGCCGCGAGGTCCCTGGCGAGCGCGGTATGCAGCACCGGGCCCGGTCAGTCGGTCTTCTGCGGGATGAGCTGAAGGCGGATGTCGCCGTCATACGCGACGACGAACGTTGAGATCCGGGCCGTGCGAGCGTCGGGTCTCCAGGTCAACGGGACGAGGAAGAGGCGCCCGCCCGAGGCCAGAAGAAGTCGCAGGTTCTGGTAGCGGTGGCGGTAGGTGACCGATCTGCCGAAATCGGCGTGCAGCGTTTCGGGCGGAGCGTCGCTCAGCGGCTCCTTGGTGTAGAGGACGACCTCGGGAAGCTCGGCGAAGTCGCGGGCGTCGTCGTAGGCGCGGGCGACACCGACCTCGCCGGCAAGGCTGTTGGCCGCCCAGAACAGGCCCATCGCGACCACCGCGAACGCCACGTACCGTCCGCCGCGCTCCACGTCGGTCAGAGCCGGACGTTCTCGCCAACCGCCGTCCCCCGCTTGGCGGAACAGCCAGAACGCGTAGACCAGCGAAGGTACGCCGGCCGTCAGGCAGAGCGGCGTCACGCCGGGTGTCTCGTTCGCGGCGACCTTCGCCGACAGGACTCCGACCAGCGCCCTGCCGGTGAGCGCGAGCCCGGCCAGCGCCACGGTCAGCGCGATCCGGCGGGCGGCGCGCACCCGGTCCGGGAGCACCACGCCGCGCACGACCGCATGTCCGCCGAGACTCGCGAGCACGATCAGGAGGAGGAGCACTGCCGCCGGGTACGCCACCTCCACGCCGTAGAGCAGGAGTGTCTGGTTCCCGAGGTCGGTGAGTTGCAGATCAACGCCGAAGTAGCGGAACCGCTGGAGCGTGGCGACATAGCCGTACCAGATCAGGACGGCCGCGACGAGCGACGTCGGCGGGCCGAAGGTGCCGAGTGCGGAGAGTCGCTGCGTCCAGTCCGGCGCCGGTCCGGGATCGGGCTCCGGAGGGAGAGGCCTGCGCGCCCTCGCCAGCCGTTCGGATCGGCTCCTAGCACTGGCCGAGATTGCCCTCGCCTCCGTTCGGCGCCTCGGGGAAGGGCGTCCACTTGGTGCAGGCGTTCAGCGTCAGCGTCGTCTGCCAGGTCGCGCGCACCGGACGGTCGCCGGTCGCCCCGAGACCACCGCACGGCCCGGAAGAATCCGTGCACAGCTTCGAGAGCCGCCACGTGACCAGCACCGTATAGCGGGCGGGTCGTGGAATCTCTGGCCGGTCGGTGTACACGGGGGTGATCGCGCACGGGTCCGTGGGCGCGACCACCGTGTCCGGCGCACAGGGCTTGCGCGCCTGGATGCCCACCCCCGCGGCGCCCGTGCAGCTCGGAGCCGTCTCGTAGGTGACGGTCCCGAACCGGGACCGCGCCAGAACATCGTCGGACATGCCGCTGTCGGCGATCTGCACGGGCTCGCCCGACTGCGCGGCCGTGAAGCCCTCGATCCGCACGGGGTAAGGGCTCCAGACCATCTGGCACAGCGCGTCCGGTGTCCGGTTCTGGAGGGACGCTCCACTGCCGGTGCTCACCCGCGGCGTCGTCCAGGCGCGCGGCGACGGACCCACCGACGGCGGCCCGGTCGTGCCGCCGGTCGGCTGATCGGTCGCCGCCCCGGTCGCCGCCCCCGTCGCTGAGGGGGCGAGCGTCACGGGGTCGGCCCTTGGTCCTTTGTGCGATGAGCCGCCGCACGCCGTCAGCGTGGCCAGGCCGAACACCAGTGACACCACGGCTAAGGGACGCGAACCCATTTCCCCATTGTCGGAGAGTTCCCCCTGCTGGAGGAGGCCTTCATGCAGGCCGGACGCGGCCACCGCGCGCCATGCGCGCGTGAACCGGAGCCGCCCAGCCGGCCGGGAGGACCTCGCCTTTCTCATGCCGGTCGATCCGGGTCCGGGCGGCGGCACAACGGTGTGGTGGGCGCAGGTCCTGGAGGGCCGGGGATCGGCGGCCCGAGACCGGCGCGAGGGGGCCGACGCACGCAACGAATAGCGCGAATGAGACGGAAACGCGCAACGAACCGCCAGGTCAGAGCAACATCGGCGCATTGGATTGCGCGTGTCTGGTTCCTAGGCTTTCGCTGAGTCGTTTCCCCTTCGGATGTCCCTGGAGACACCTATGACCGTCATGCCGGCGATGGAGCCGACCGCCGTCCGGACCGCGCTGCGGCGGCACTACCTGATGTGCCGTCCGGACCACTTCGCCGTCACGTACGCGATCAACCCGTGGATGGACCCGGCGGCCGGGGCCGAGGCGGCGAAGGCCGTGGCGCAGTGGGAGGAACTGCGGGCGGCGTACCTCGCCCTCGGGCACGAGGTGAGCCTCATCGACCCGATCGAGGGGCTGCCCGACATGGTGTTCGCGGCCAACGGGGCCCTGGTGGTCGGCGGACGGGTGTACGGGGCGAAGTTCACGCACCCGGAGCGGTACGCGGAGGGTCCCGCGTACGCGAAGTGGATGCTGGAGAACGGCTTCTCCGAGCTGCTTGAGCCGCAGCACACGAACGAGGGCGAGGGCGACTTCCTCACGCTCGACCACGTCATCCTGGCCGGGACGGGGTTCCGCACGGAGATCGCCGCGCACCAGGAGGCGCAGGAGTTCCTCCGCCGCCCGGTGGTGACGCTCCGGCTCGTCGACCCGCGCTTCTACCACCTGGACACGGCGCTGTTCCCCCTCGGCGGCGACAACGTCGCCTACTTCCCCGGCGCGTTCTCCCCCGGCAGCCGGGCGGTGCTCAGGCGGCTGTTCCCGGACGCGATCCTCGCGAGCGAGGCGGACGCGGCGGTCCTCGGGCTCAACGCCGTCTGCGACGGGCGCAACGTCGTCATCAACGCCGAGGCGGTCGGGCTGATCGAGACGCTGCGGGAGCACGGGTACGAGCCGCTGCCGGTCGACCTGTCGGAGCTGCGCAAGGCGGGCGGCGGGCCGAAGTGCTGCACGCTGGAGCTCCGCTCCTGATCGGTGGAGAGCTCCGCTCCTGATCGGTGGGGAACCGCGTTCCTAGTCGGCCGGGGCGAGGCGGCGGCGGGCCAGGGCGCGGGTGCGCAGGACGCCCGTCACGCCGATCGCCCAGATGCCGATCTGGACGGTCCAGGCCGCCCGGAACGCTCCGGGCGTGAACTCACCTCCGGGTGACAGGGCGTCCAGGACCACCCCGATCAGCAGGATCGTGACGAGGGAGGCGACGAAGCCGCCGACGTTGACGATGCCGGTCGCGGTGCCCTGCCGTCCCGGCGGGTTGAACGTCCGGGCGTAGTCGAAGCCGATCATCGAGCCGGGGCCGCCGGGCGCGACGCACAGCACGAGCAGGACCAGCAGCCAGGGCGGCGCGGGCGGCGGCACGGCGAGGACGGCCGCCCACGCCGCCGCGTTGAGCGCGACGATGCCGAGGACGAGCCAGGACCGGCGCAGCGGGTAGCGGGCGACGAGCCGTCCGATGAACGGTCCGGACACGACGTTGACCAGCACGAACAGCGTCAGCAGCGTGGAGGCGGTCGCGGGGCGCAGGCCCTGCCCGGACACCAGGTACGGGTAGCCCCACATCAGCGCGAAGGTGTTGGACGAGAACTGCGTGACGAAGTGCGACCAGAGGCCGAGGCGCGTGCCGGGGTGGCGGAACGCCTCGGCCAGGTTGGCGCCCGTCTCGCGCAGGGACGGGACGTCCGCGCGCCCGGGGCCGTCGCGCAGCACGGCGACGGCGAGCACCGCCATGAGGGCGCCGAGCGCGGCGGCGGAGCCGAACGCTGTGCCCCAGCCGGGGCCGTGCAGGAGGGCGACCAGGGGGATCGCGCTGAGCACCTGGCCGAGCTGGCCGAGCTGCCCGGTGAGCTGGGTCACGACCGGGACGTAGCGCCCGGGGAACCAGGTCGCGACGATGCCGAGGACGCTGATGAACGTCATGGCGTCGCCGGCGCCGACCATCACGCGGGCGGCGACGGCCGTCCCGACGCCGGTGGAGACGGCCATGAGCGCCTGGCCGCCGGCCATCAGCAGCGCGCCGCCGGCGACCATCCGGCGCGGGCCGACGCGGTCGAGCAGGAGCCCGACGGGGATCTGCAGGCCCGCGTACACGAGCAGCTGCAAGACGGTGAAGGACGCGAGGATCCCGGCGGACGCGTCAAAGCGGTGCGCCGCGTCCAGGCCGACGACGCCGAAGGACGTCCGGTGCAGTACCGCCACGGCGTAGGCGAGGACGCCGACGCTCCACAGCACCCACGCCGTGCGGGCGGGCTTCTTCCGGGCAGGGGCTTTCTGGGGAGTTTGGGCGGTCTGCACGTTTACTAAATTTATGTCACCCTTGCCGTCTCATGACCGGCGGGGCTTCGCGCGCAGGTGCATCCGCTCCCCCTGCGGCCCGAAAAGGCTGAGCACCTCGACCGGCCCGCCGTCGCCGCCGAACCAGTGCGGCAGCCGGGTGTCGAACTCGGCCGCCTCCCCCGGCTCCAGCACCATCTCGCGGCCGGCGAGGAAGAGGCGCAGGCGTCCGTTCAGCACGTACAGCCAGTCGTAGCCCTCGTGGGTCCGCGGCTCGGGCGGCGGGATCCGCTCGGGCACGACCATCTTGAACGCCTGGACGCCGCCGGGCCGCCTGGTGAGGGGGAGCACGACCATGTCGTGCATCCGCAGCGGCCGCGGCCTGATCCGCGGGTCGCCGACGGCGGGGGCGCCGACCAGCTCGTCCAGCGGGACCTGGTGGGCCTGGGCGAGCGGGAGCAGCAGCTCCAGGCTCGGCCGCCGCTTGCCCGACTCCAGCCGCGACAGCGTGCTGACCGAGATGCCGGTGGCCTCCGCGAGCGCGGCCAGCGTGACGTTGCGCTCCTGCCGCAGCCTCCTCAGCCGCGGCCCGACCCCGGCCAGGACCTCCTCGGTCGTCTCCATGCCCTCATTGCAGGATTGGCAACGAAGTTTGTCAAATCCGGAAGGCGTCGCGCACCCTCGGGGCATGACCGAACGAGACGTACTGATCATCGGTGGGGGGCCGTCCGGGCTGAGCGGCGCCCTCACCCTCGCCCGCGCCCGCCGCTCCGTCACCGTCGTCGACGCGGGCGAGCCGCGCAACGCCGGGGTCGACCACATGCACGGGTTCCTCACCCGGGACGGGATGCCGCCCGCCCGCCTGCTGGAGACCGGCCGCACCGAGGTGCGCGGCTACGGCGCCGAGATCGTCGAGGGGACGGTCGCCCGCGCCGAGAAGGGCGCCGAGGAGGGCTTCGTCCTCACCCTCGGCGACGGCACCCGGTTGCGGGGCCGCCGCCTGCTGGTCACCACCGGCGTGACCGACGTCCTGCCGGACGTCCCCGGCCTGCGGGAGCGGTGGGGCCGCGAGGCGCAGATGTGCCCCTACTGCCACGGCTGGGAGGTCCGCGACCAGAGGATCGCCGTGCTGGGAACGTCCCCGAACTCCGTCCACCAGGCGCTGCTGCTGCGCCAGTGGTCGCCCGACGTGACGTTCGTCCCCGTCGCTCCCGGCGACGCCGCGCCCCCGGCGGGCGAGGACGCGGCGCGGCTGGCCGCGCGCGGCGTCCCCGTCGCGCCGAGCGGGGTGCGGCGCGTCGTCGTCGAGGACGACCGGCTCACCGGCCTGGAACTGGCCGACGGCTCGGTGCTCGGCTGCGACGCCGTGTTCCTCGCGCCGACGTGGGTCCCCAAGGCCGGGCCGCTGACCGACCTCGGCTGCGAGACCGGCGAGGACGGCTTCGTGAAGACCGACCCGACCGGGCGGACCAGCGTGGCCGGCGTGTGGGCGGCCGGCAACGTCGTCGTCCCGGCCGGCCAGGTCGTCATGGCGGCGGCGGCCGGGGCGATGGCCGGCGCGATGATCAACGCCGACCTGGTCGAGGAGGAGGTCGCCCGGGGAGTCAGTGTCGCAAAGTCCCGGCCCACTTCGCTCGCCTAGGGGCTCGCTACGTGACCGTGCCTGGGCGAACGCGGCATCGCTTCGCGATCTGCCCGGCTCCGCTCGCCTCCGGCTTCGCTCCACCGGCCAGGTCACGCGTTCGCGCTCATGGCCGAGGCCACCTCGAAACCCGTCCTAGGCTCGGGGGTGTGGCGGACGAGGAGGAGTGGCGGCGGGCGCGGGCGGAGCTGAACGCGGGCCGCGGACGGCTGGGCGAGGTCGCGGACGGGCTGTACCCGGACGTGCCGCGCGTCGCGGGGACCCCGCTGCTCTGCCGCGACGACTGGATCCCCGGGGCGCCGATCCCGCTGGAGGAGATCCGGCTGGAGTGGGACGCCCGTCCCGTCCCGGCCGCGATCGCCGACCCGGCCGACGGGCTCCCGGAGGGGTACCGGACGTACGCGGAGGCCGTCGCCGCCCTCGCCCCTCCGAAGGTGTTCGAGGACCGTCCGAGCTACCGGCTGGTCGCGGCCGAGCCGCCGGTGCTCCGGCTCGGCCCCGCCCGCTACTTCGACGCCGTCAACGTGGGCGAGTCGGTCGCCCACGAACTCGCGGCCGGGGTGGACGGGCTGCCGCTGCGCGACCGCGTCGGCGACCCGTGCGACCTGTCACGCAGGGCCGCGCTGCCCGCCGTCACCACGGTCACCGTGACGACGTCCGGGCGGTACGTCCTGCACCGGCGCGACGCGGCGAAGGTGGCGCACGCCGGCGGGCTCTTCCAGGTGATGCCGGTCGGGGTGTTCCAGCCGCTCGGTGACGAGCCGCCTGATCTGTGGCAGTGCATGGTTCGCGAGTACGCCGAGGAGCTTCTCGGCGCCGACGAGGACTACGGCGACGGCTTCGTCCAGGAGGACTGGCCTTTTCACCAGGCGATGACCGCCGCGCGCGACGGGGGACGCCTCCGGGCGCACTTCCTGGGGCTCGGAGTGGACCCGTTGACGCTCGCGCTCGACCTGCTGACGGTCGTCGCCGTCGACGACGCGCTGTTCGGCGAGCTCTTCGGCGGCCTCGTCGCGGTCAACGACGAGGGCGAGGTGTCGATGGCGCCGTTCGACGGGGCCGTTCCCCGGCCGATGCAGCCGGCGGGGGCCGCCGCGCTGGGTCTGGCGCGGCGGCACCGGGCGGCCCTCGGGCTGTAGCGGCCTCATTCGCGGCAGAGCGAGCGCAGCTCGTCGAGCGCGTCCACCAGGTGGTCGATGATCTCCGAGGGGTCGGGGATGAGCTCGCGGCAGGCGACGATGCCGACGTCCACCTTCCCGTCGTAGGAGAACACGGTGATGTTCAGGCCGCCGCTGACGTCGGTGATGACCGAGATCGGATAGTAGGCGAGCACCTTCGCGCCGCACAGGTACAGCGGGAACTGCGGGCCGGGCACGTTGGAGATGACCAGGTTCACCGCGCGCAGCGACACCGCCGGCGCGGCCCGCAGCGCGAGCCGCGTGACCGCCCCGGCGAAGGGCGCCGGGAGCAGCCCGCTCATCTCCCGCACCCAGCCGCCCGACGTCCCGGTGAACCGCCGCTTGGCCAGCTCCATGTCGCGCTGGACGGCGGAGTACCGGTCGGCGGGGTCGGGCAGGTGCGTGGCCAGCGGCGTGGTCATGATCGAGACCTGGTTGCCCGGCTCCGCGGCCGCGCTCGCGCCGCGCCGCAGCGACACCGGGACGGCCGCGACCAGCGGGCGCTCGGGCAGGTCGCCGCGCTTGTCGAGCCACTGCCGCAGCGCCGTCGCGCACAGCGCCATGACCACGTCGTTGACGCTGCCGCCGAGGGTCCGCCGGATCTCCTTGATGTCGGCGAGCGGCAGCTCCCCGCAGGCGACCGCCCTGCGCCGCCCGATCGGGCGGTTGAACGGCGTCGGCGGCGCGCTGATCCGCGGCGCCCTCGGCAGCTCCGGGCGGCCCAGCACGCCCTGCATCCACGACGACATGAGCCCGACGCCCGGGACGGACGCCAGGCCCGGGACCTCGTCCAGGTACGGGGCCGTGCGCACCGCCGACACCGCCGACCGCACCGGGTGCAGCGCCGTCCGCAGCAGCCCCGTGCCGAGCATGCTCGCGGTGCCGGGCGCGCGGGCCGGGACGGTCTCGTCGGCCGGGAGCTCGCGGGGCTCGGGCGTCAGGTCGAGCAGCGCGGCGAGCGTCTCGGCGGCCATCACGCCGTCGACGGCCGCGTGGTGCACCTTCACGTAGACGGCCGTCCGGCCGCCGGCGAGGCCCTGGATGAGGACCATCTCCCACAGCGGGCGGGACCGGTCGAGCGGCTGCTCGTGGAGCATCGCGACCAGGTTGGCGAGCTGGCGGTCGCTGCCGGGCTCCGGCAGCCCGAACTCGGAGATGTGCCGCTCGGGCTCGAAGTCGGGGTCGTCCTCCCAGTACGGGTTGTCCAGGCCGAGCGGCACCTGGACGAGCCGCTGCCGCAGCGGCCGGGCCGCGAGGTGCGCGCGGGCGCGGATCAGCTCGGCGACGTGCGGGACGGTGAGCCGGCCGCCGGGGCAGGTCCCGGGGTCGACGATGCCGAGCCCGGCGATGTGGGCATGGGTCGTCGCGTTCTCGGCATGGAGGAAGGTGGCGTCCACCGTGGTCAGCTGGGTCATGCTCTCTCGTCCGTCCGCTCGTCCTGGGCCGGCTTACTCTCTAGGAGTTATGCGCTGGAAGTCCGCAGGTCAATGAAGGCCGCCAGGAAGTAACAGCGACTTAACGGGACGTTTCACCCAGTTCATCGACCACTTTTCGCGGCGCTGGAGAACATTTGCCCGTGTCCCGACCTGATGTGGTCAGAAAACTTCACAACATCGATCAAGCGGGCAATCGTTCACCGGCGCCAAGATCATCCCAGTAGGCTCGTACCCCATGACGGCACGACCACTCTCGGAGATCGTCGAGGCGGGATGGGCGGCCGCGCTGGCCCCCGTCGCCGGGACGATCGCCGCCGCGGGCGACTGGCTGCGCGCCGAGGTCGCCGCCGGGCGCCGCTACCTGCCCGCCGGGAACCACATCCTCCGCGCCTTCACCCAGCCGTTCGACGACGTGCGCGTCCTCATCATGGGGCAGGACCCCTACCCGACGCCCGGCCACCCGGTCGGCCTCAGCTTCTCGGTCGCCCCGGACGTCCGGCCGCTGCCCGGCAGCCTCGTCAACATCTTCCGCGAGTACGGCGACGACCTCGGCCACCCGCAGCCGTCCAACGGCGACCTCACCCCCTGGACGCGGCAGGGCGTCTGCCTGCTCAACAGGTCGCTGACCGTCATGCCGGGCAAGCCGGGCTCGCACCGCAACAAGGGCTGGGAGGAGGTCACCGAGCAGGCCATCCGCGCCCTCGCCGCCCGGGACCGCCCCCTCGTCGCCATCCTGTGGGGCCGCGACGCCCGCAACCTCAAGCCGCTGCTCGGCCGCGTCCCCTGCGTCGAGTCGGCCCACCCGAGCCCCATGTCGGCCGACCGCGGCTTCTTCGGCTCCCGCCCCTTCTCCCGCGCCAACCAGTTGCTGGAACAGCAGGGCGCCGCCCCGGTCGACTGGAAGCTGCCGTAGCCCCAGGGGGCGACCCCCTGGAACCCCCGTTACGAGCCGGGCGATCCTTACGCCACGGTGCGGGTTTCCGTGCCCGTGCGGTCTGGTGTCGTGTCGCTGCGGTCGCCCGGCTCGGCGGGTCGTGCGACCTCCAGGCGCCAGAGCGCCTTCCGGCCACCCGACCCGCGCCCGTGGCTGAGGCCTAGCTCATTCCTTGGGGAGCTTGCGGAGGAAGAGGGCGAACTCGCCGGCGCCCTCGGCCGCGTCCGGGGAGAGGGGGGTGAGGCGGCGCTCGCCGTGGCTCCAGTAGACGCCGGGGGCGCAGGGGTCGTCGGCGTTGGCGTGCATCTCCCGGACGACGTCGGCGAAGACGGGCAGGACCTCGCGGACGGCCGTGGAGGTGATCGGGTACAGCAGCAGCGTGCTGTGGCAGGGGACCCCGACGAGGGCGCCGTGCTCGTTCGGCCACGGGACGAACTGGTGGACCTCGCTGAGCAGCGCCGACACGTAGCGGCTGCCGGGCTTGCCGACGACGCGGACGTTGCGGCCCGGCAGGAGCGGCTGGTCGTGCACGGACACGTCGGCCAGCTCGCGGTCGTGGGTGTTCGTCATCACGTAGCCGAGCTTGTGCAGGCCGAGCAGGCCCGCGCGGGCCTTGGTGAGGGGGCCGCCGTAGCGGGGGTGCTCGATCATCACCATGGCGTCGAAGTGGTCGCCGGCGGGGACGACGACGAGGCCCTCGCGGTCGCGGGGGTCGAGCTTCGGCACGATGCGCAGGCGCAGCAGCTCCCGGACGTCGCCGAACAGCTCCATCTCACCGACGGCGAGGAACGCGCGGTCGCCGACCTCGCGGACCCACTCGTCCACCACCTTCGGCCACGCCGAGCGCGGCTCGCGGGCGCAGCGCTCCAGCACCGTCCAGCTGGAGGCGCGCGCCTCCGACCGGCCCACGGGCAGCACCACCTCGGAGGTGCCGTGATCGAACCAGGCGCTGGGCGCCAGGGCGGGCAGCACGTCGCGGATGAGCGCGTGCACGTCCGCCGCCGCGTCCAACGGTTCCATGGGGCTCATCCTCCCTCAGCATTCGGCGGATCAGTTGCACACCCACCTTCTCAGAGTTGGACCCGGTTGTGCGATGCATCGCGATCCCCGCCTCGCACTCGCTGATCAGGAGTTGCTCAAGTACGGTGCCTACATGCGCGAACTCGTGTACCCACCGGTGATCAAGACGGCTCTCGGCGTGTTCAAGGCCCTGAACATCAGAATCCGTCTGGAGGGGACCGACCAGATCCCCAGTACCGGCGGTGCGGTGCTCGTCAGCAACCACGTCAGCTACCTGGACTTCATCTTCGCGGGCCTCGCCGCGCACCCGGCCGGCCGGCTGGTGCGGTTCATGGCGAAGAAGGAGATCTTCGACCACCGGATCGGCGGCCCGCTGATGCGCGGCATGCACCACATCCCGGTGGACCGCGACGCGGGCGCCTCCTCCTACGCGGCGGCGCTCAAGGCGCTGCGGGGCGGGGAGATCGTCGGGGTGTTCGCCGAGGCGACGATCAGCCGCTCGTTCACGGTGAAGGACATCAAGAGCGGCGCGGTGCGGATGGCGGTGGCGTCCAAGACCCCGCTCGTCCCGGTCGCGATCTGGGGCCCGCAGCGGTTGTGGACCAAGGGCCGCAAGCGCCGGCTGTTCCAGCGCAACGTGCCGGTGACGATCATCGTCGGCGAGCCCATGCACCCCAAGCGCGGCGACGACTACGAGCAGGTCACCCGGGATCTGCACGCCCGGATGGCGGAGCTGCTGGAGAAGGCGCAGCGCGAGTACCCCGACGTCCCGCGCTCGGACGAGACGTGGTGGCAGCCCGCCTACCTCGGCGGCACGGCGCCGACGCCGGAGGAGGCCGAGAAGCTCGACCTGGAGGAGGCCGAGGCGCGCAAGGCCGCCCACGCGGAGCGCGAGGCCCGGGAGGGCGGCGGCTCCTGACCCGCCCCGGCCCCGACGAGCGGGCCCGACCGCGGTGCGCGGCGCGTCCGGCTAAATCGGTGGACGCGGCGCGCCGCGGGGCGTGATCATCGGTGTCATGACCATGTCGCAGGAGAAGCCGCAGGAGGTCCTGCATCTGATCGAGCCCCGGGAAGGCGCCGAAGCGCCGGAGCCCGCGCTGCCCGTGGTCTTCAACCTGTCCGACAACAACTCCCCCGCCGACGTGATGGACGTGCTGTCGCTGCGCCCCTTCGCGTCCGGGGAGCAGCCCTGGTCGCGGTCGACGCGGCTGGAGAACGTCCGGACGGAGGCGCCGCTGCGCCCGGACGGTGCCAGGCTCGTGCGGGTCGCGCACGAGAAGGGCAAGGAGTCGGTGCTCGCCGAGGGCGACGGCTGGACGCTGCTGAGCAACCGGTGGAAGAGCGGCATCGCCTACGTCGCGGTGTCCGCGGTGACCGACGAGCTCGCCGAGACCGTGCTCGCGGCGTCGGTGAAGGACGCGACCGAGCCGCCGAAGGTGGACGAGACCAGCGTCGAGATGGGCTTCTGGCACATGGGGGCGCACGGCCCCGTCCGCAGCGAGCGCGCCATCACCGCCGACGCGTGGGAGGACATCCGGCGCAACTACACCGCGCCGGTCGCCGACGCGCTCGACGCGGTGATGAAGCTCACCCGCGAGGAGGTCTCCGGACGGCTGCTGCTCCTGCACGGGCCGCCCGGCACCGGCAAGACCACCGCGCTGCGCGCCCTCGCCCGCTCCTGGAACGACTGGTGCCAGTCCGACTGCGTCCTCGACCCCGAGGCGCTGTTCGGCACGCCCAGCTACCTGATGGAGGTCGCGGTCGGCGACGACGAGGACGAGAACCGCCGCTGGCGGCTGCTCATCCTGGAGGACTGCGACGAGCTGATCCGCGGCGAGGCCAAGCAGTCGACGGGCCAGGGCCTGTCGCGGCTGCTGAACCTCACCGACGGGATGCTCGGCCAGGGCCGGGACGTGCTGGTGGCCATCACCACCAACGAGGACCTCGCCATGCTGCACCCGGCGGTGGTCCGTCCCGGCCGCTGCCTCGCCCAGATCGAGGTGGGCCGGCTCACCCGCGCGGAGTCGCTCGCCTGGCTGGACGGCACGGACGTGCCCGGCGCGGAGATCGGCGCCGACGGCGCGACGCTCGCCGAGCTGGCCGCGCTGCGCAAGGGCGAGAAGCGTCCCGAGGGTCAGGACGCCCCCGCCACCGCGACCGGCTTCTACCTCTAGGGCGTCTCCTTTCTAGGCGGCCTTCCGCAGGGCCTGCTCGATGTCGGCCCAGAGGTCGTCCGGGTGTTCGAGGCCGACGGCGAGGCGCACCGTTCCCTCGCCGATGCCGGCGGCGGCGAGGGCCGCGGCGTCCAGCTGCCGGTGGGACGTGCTGGCCGGGTGCATGACCAGGGTCGCGATGTCGCCGAGCGACGGGCCGAGCGAGACCAGCTCGACGGCCTCGGAGAAGGTCCGGCCCGCGTCCCGGCCGCCGGCCAGCTCGAACGCGAGGACGCCGCCGGCGCCGTCCGGCAGCAGCCGCCGGGCGATCTCGTGCTGCGGGTGGTCCTCAAGCCCCGGGTAGTGGACGCGGGCGACCGACGGGTGACCGGCCAGGCGCCGGGCGATGTCGAGGGCGGACTCGCTCTGCCGGGCCACGCGCAGCGGCATCGTGGCGAGGCCCCGGACGGTCAGCCAGGCGGCGAACGGGTCGGGGGTGGAGCCCAGCTCGACGGCGTGCTCCCAGACCCGCCGGTGGACGGCCGGGTCGGCGAAGACGGCGGCGCCGCCGATGGTGTCGCCGTGGCCGCCGAGGTACTTCGTCGTGGAGTGGACGACGATGTCGGCCCCGTGCTCGATGGGCCTGCACAGGAGCGGGACGAAGGTGTTGTCGACGACGGTCAGCACGCCCGTCCCGCGGACGGCCTCGGTGAGCGCGGGCAGGTCCGTCACGTGGGTGGTGGGGTTGGCGACGGTCTCCAGGTAGAGGATCCTCGTCGTGTCGCGGAGCGCGTCCCGCACCTCGGCCGGGTCGTCGCCGGAGACGAACGTGACCTCCACGCCCCACCGCGCGGCGAGGTCCTGGAGCAGCGCGTGGGTTCCGCCGTAGAGGGCGGCCTGCGCGACGACGTGGTCACCGCTGCGGAGCAGGCCCGTCAGCACCGCGTTGACCGCGCCCATGCCCGACCCGGTGGCGAGCGTGCCCGCCCCGCCTTCGAGTTCGGTGAGCGACTGCTCCAGGGCGCGGACGGTCGGGTTGGCCATCCGGGCGTAGAAGAACGCCTGGTCGGGGCCCTGGAACGCGGCGGCCAGCGCGTCGGAGGCGTCGAAGGAGAACAGGTGGCCCTGGTAGATGGGGACGCCGAGCGGGCGGCTGCCCTCGGGCACGATCACGGGCGGGTGCACGGCTCGGGTCTGCGGGTGATGTGCGGTCATGCTCCCAGCGTGCGGCGGGATCGGCGCGGCGGAAACGGCCAATCGCGACCAGTGGCCCGGTGCGCCCCCTTGCTCATGCTCGTGCTCGCACCGCGCCGGACCACCGGCCCGGCCGAAGGCGCCGCGTCCCCGGCCGGCCGGTACCGTCTCGCCGCCGGCCCGCCCACCCCGCAGGGGCGAACCGGCGGTCGAGGCCGTCCGGCCGGGGAATGAAGCGGCGTCCTCGACCGGAGACTCGATCATCGCCCGCGCCGGGGCCCGCCCGCCATCCGGGAGATCACTGGCATTCGGCGGGGTTTGTACGTACCACCTCCCCCGCGCACTACGGGGTCGCCCGGGCGAACAGCCTCCGGTACACGCTCCGCAGACCGTGGAGATCACTGACGGGCTCGGCGAACGGGAGCCGCACGTCGAACGAGGACGGCGCGTCCGGCGGCGGCGCCGGGCAGCGCAGCCACATGCCGTACCGGTCGAGCCCGAGCGGCCGGACGGGTCCGGGCGGGACCGACTCCGGCAGCAGCCGCGGCAGTTCGGCGCGGTGGGCGGAGTCCAGGTGCGTCAGGATGCCCGCCTCGACCGCGACGAACGGGTCGGGCGCGGCGCCGGCGTACTCCTCCGGCTCCAGGATGGCGCTCCCCCAGGCGTCGTCGATCTCCACCTGGGCGACGTCGAGGGCGAGGACCGTCCATTCGCGGCCGTCCCGCCCGGCGCCGAGGTCGAGCAGTTCGGGACGCGGGTGCGCGTGGGAGAGGCGCAGCGCGGCGGCGCGCAGCTCTCCGTCCGGCACCTCGCCCAGCCAGCCGTGCAGCCAGGCCCGGCCGCGGACGCGGTCCGGCAGCGGCACCGGCGCGACGTCGCTGATCCGCAGCGTGGCGGGCACGTCGTCCTCGCCGGCCAGGGCCGCGGCGATGGGCGCGTCCGCCCGGACGAGCAGCAGCGGCCGGCCGTCCCGGTCGGTCGTGTGCGCCGGGACGGGGGCGTGGGGCACGCCCGGCGCGACGAGCACGCCGTCCGCGACGCCGTAGGCGAGGGTCCGCGCGCGCTCCGCCGCCGTGGGGCCCTCGATGGTGTGCGTGGCCTGCGTGGTCTCCGCTCGCGGCACCGTGCCTCCTTGACGTCTCAGGTTAGGCTTACCTAACTTAGGATTACCTAACCATCAAGGAGCGTGATGAACAACCCCCGTCCCAAGGTGCGGCTCTCCCGGGCCCTCGGCATCCCGCTGACGCCGAAGAGCGTGAAGTACTTCGAGGCGCGCCCCTACCCGCCCGGCGTGCACGGCCGCGCCCGCAAGCAGGAGAGCGACTACAAGGTCCGGCTGCGCGAGAAGCAGCGGCTCCGCGCGCAGTACAACATCCGGGAGGCGCAGCTCCGCAACGCCTTCGACAAGGCCGCCCGGACGGGCGGCAAGACCGGCGAGGCCCTGCTCGTCGACCTCGAACGCCGGCTGGACGCGCTCGTCCTGCGCGCCGGCTTCGCCCGGACGATCTACCAGGCCCGCCAGTTCGTCGTGCACCGCCACGTGCTGGTGAACGGCCGCCGCGTGGACCGCCCGTCCTACCAGCTGCGGCCCGGCGACGTCATCACGGTGGCCGAGCGGAGCCGCGCGATGGTCCCGTTCCAGGTCGCGGCGGCCGGCGGTCACGCCGCCGAGGTCCCGCCCTACCTGGAGGTCCGGCACGACGCCCTCGCCGCCCGGCTCGCCCGGCTGCCGGAGCGCGCCGAGATCCCGATCCTCTGCGACGAGCAGCTCGTCGTCGAGCACTACTCCCGCTAGCGGACGCTCGGCGCCGTGCTAGCGCAGGTCGCCGAGTTCCTCGCGGGCGGTGGTGCGCAGGACGCGCAGCGCGTCCACGAGGACGCGGCGCTGCTCCTCGGTCAGAGGGCCCGCGAAGTGCGCGCGGAGCGTCTCGGCATGCACCCGCAGGGCCTCGTCCAGCTTCGCCCGCCCGGCCGGGGTCAGCGCCACGTTCTGGCGGCGCCGGTCGTCCGGGGCCGGCTCCCGGCGGACGAGCCCGGCCTCCTCCATCCGGTCGACGATGCGGGTCATGCCGCCGCTGGTCAGGATCAGCTCGCCGGCCAGCCCGCCCATCGACACCGCGCAGTCGCCGCCCTCGCCGGACAGCCTCAGCAGCACCTCGAAGACCGCGTGCCGGATGCCGCAGCGGCGCTCCAGCTCCCGGCCGGCGATCCGCTCCAGCACCGACGCCGCGCCCAGCAGCGCGCCGAACTCGTGCACCAGCGCGTCCGGGACGGCCGTGCCCTGCCCGTCCTGCTCCGTCACGATCGCCATGATGCCCCCGTCTCCGTCCGGCCGCCCGCCGGCCGCGCGGCACCGTCGCCCGCATAACGCGCGAGCGCCCCGCACGGCTTCCGTGCCGGGGCGCTCGCTCGGGCCTCGCGGGCTCAGTTCTTCGGCTTGCCGCTCTTCTCCGCCGCGGGCGACTTCGACGCGCCCCCGCCCGGAACGGCCGGCAGCTGGTTCTGCTGGTTCTGGTTCTGGTCGTTGACGCCCGACGCGTACTGCTTGGTGACCTTCCACTTCCCGTCGATCTTGGCCAGGGCGAGGCGGAGCAGCGTCGCCGGGGCCGCGGTCGCGCCGTCCTTGGTCCGGACGTCGATGTCGACCATGACGACGGCCGTGGCGAACCTGCCGTCCACGCTGCCCACGAAGACCTGGTTCGTCTTGGACGTCAGCGACAGCTCGGGGTTGCTCTTGAACGTCTCGCCGAGGCTGGGCAGCGTGGTGTTCTTGAAGCTCTCCAGCAGGTCGCCGCCCATGAGCTTCTGGGCCTTGTCCATCTGCGTCTGGTAGTTCTGCGCGTTGTAGTTGAGCGCGACGTCGCCGTAGTCGGACGCCACCTCGCTCACCGCGTCCCGCTCGTCCTGCTTCGACGACAGGGAGCTCGCGCTCGTCCACTGCCAGATCGCCAGGCTCGCCAGCAGCGCGACCAGGACGACCACCACGACCGCCTGCGCCATGCCGAGACCGAAGACGCCCGGCCGGTCCGAAGAGGACGCCGAGGCGCTCGGACGTGCCGGGGCCTTCTTCGGCGTCTCCTCCTCCTCCTCGACCTCGTCCTCCGGCGGTTCGAGGCGGGTCGGGCGCGGCCTGGGCCTGGCGGCGGGCTTGGCGGGGGCCTTGGCCGCGGGCTTCGCCGCCGGCCTGGCCGGACGGGCCGGAGCCTCGTCCGGGGCCTCCTCGTCCTCGGCGTCGAGCGCCTCCAGAACCTCGTCGAGGTCCTCGTCGTCGATGACCTCGATGACCCGCACCCGGCGCTTGCGCCTGGCGGCGGGCCGGGCGGGCCGCTCGGCGGCCTCCGGCTCCGCGGCCTCGGCCGTCTCGGGCGCCGCCTCCTCGGCCGGGACCGCCTCGACCTCGTCGGACCCGCCCTTGGTGGTCTTGGCTGTCACTTCGGATACTCCTCGGGTTGGGGTCAGTCCTTGCCCCGACGCAGTCGGGAAAGGCGGGACACCACGGGCACCGAGCCCATCATGACCCTGATCAGCACCAGAAGGGCGATGATCGGGGGAACGTACACCAGCCAGATCGGCGGTCCGCCGGGAGAGTCGCTCTCGTTCGCGGCCTTCCTGGCCTGCACGTTCCGCTGGAGGGCGGGATCGTGGGTGGGGATCGTCTCGCCCGGGTTCTTCGCCTTGTAGGGCTTCTGCTTGGTCACCGCGGGGGTGCGGCCGCCGGGGCAGGTCGGAATCCGGTTCACCGCCGGCTGCGCGCGCGGGTACTTGTACTCCAGCGTGGCGAGCCTCTTCAGCGTGACCTGGAAGACGACGTTCAGGACCGGCTGGCCCTGGTCCCTCCCGATCACGTTGTCCAGGACGACCTTGAGCTGCGGCGCCACCGCGAGCGTCTTGCGCAGGTCGTCGAGGTAGTTGGGGTCGTAGCTCCCGATGCCGAGGTTGCCGAGCATGTCCACGGCGCAGCCGAAGTCGGGGCCGGTCTGGTCGAGCAGGTCGTTGACGGTGGCGAGCAGGCCGGGGCCGCGGTCGCGCAGCTCGGCGATCTGCCCGCGCACCTGGCTGAGCGCGGCCATGAGCGCGGCCAGGTCGTCGATCCCGGCGCCGAGCGAACCGCGGTTCTGGTTCAGCACGTGGGTGATGCGGCCGAGGTCGTTGGTCAGCCCGTCCAGCAGCTCGGTGTTCTGCGCGAACGTCTGGGTGAGGTCGTCGCTCCCGTTGACGATCTGGCGGAGCGAGCCCTCGCGCCCGGCCCATCCGGCGGCCAGCTCCTGGGTGAGCACCTTGGCGTCGTCGGGGTCGATCGCCTTCAGGGTGTCGATGACGGCGCCGAACAGGTCGCCGTACTTCGGCGGGACCTTCGTCTGCGACACCGGGATGACGGTGCCGGGCTTCATCGGCGGGGCGCCGGACCTGCCCGGCCCCGGCGTCAGCTCGACCACCGGCTCGCCCACCGCGGACTTGCGCGCCGCGGCGGCGGTAACCCCCTGCGGGATCTTGACGCCGCGCTCCATGTCCAGCCGGACGACGACCTTGTCCTTCTCCAGCCGCACCGAGTCGATCTTGCCGACCCGCAGGCCGAGGTAGTCGACCTCGAAGTTCGGGTGCAGGCCCGGAGACGACTCGAACTCCACGGTGATGTGGTACGGCCGGTCGATGAAGTCGAAGCGGACGACGTTGTTGAACGCCCACACGACCATCACCGCGGCGAGCACGCCGAACGCCGCCAGGTTGATCGTCAGCCGTCTGTTCATCCGCGCGGCTCCAGGATCTTGTCGAGGTCCGGAAGGGCGCCCTGGAGCTGCTTGGGGATCTCCGGCGTCCCGGCCTGCTTCTTCTTGGGGCTCTGGCCGAGGCCCGGGAAGATCGGCGTCCCGTCCGGCCAGACGATCCGCAGCAGCGGGTACAGCAGCAGCTGGCCGTCGTAGGTGGCCCGGGGCAGCTTGTCGGTGAACTGGACCAGGCCGTCCACCAGCGCCGTGAGCCGCCTGCGGTTGCTGCCGAGCTGCTGAAGGACGGGGTCGAGGTCGCGCAGCAGCGAGCGGAACCGCTGGATCCGCCCCTCCAGCACCTTGTCGTTCAGCTCGTGGGCCGTCTTGGTGAGCTTGTCGACCATCTCGATGATCTTGTACTTGTCCTTGTTCAGCAGCCGCGTGGTGCGTTCGAGCTGCGCGGGCGTCTCGTTCAGGGCGTCGCTGCCCCGGGCGAGGGACCGGCCGAGCCGGGCGAACCGGTCGACCGACTCGCCGAGCTCGCGGCGCTGCTCGGCGAACATCCCCAGCAGCGCGTTCACCTGCGCGATCGTCTTGTTGAGCTTCTGCCCGTTGCCGTCCAGGGCGGTGGCGCCCGCGTTCACGACCGTCGCGACGTCGTTCCCGGCCAGGGCCTGGACCAGCGGCCCGGCCTGCCCGACGACCTGCTCGAACGCCGGCTGGACGCTGGTGTCGGTGATCGCCGCGCCGGTGGCGAGGAACGGGCCGCGGTCCATGCTCGCGCCGGGCGGCATCTGCAGGTCCACGTAGTTCTCGCCGAGCAGCGAGGTCACCTTGATCTCGGCCCGGGTGCCTCGCGGGATCCTGACGTCGTCCTCGATGGCCAGCGTCGCCTTCGCCCGGTAGCCGGCGAGCTCGACCTTCGTGACGGTGCCGATCGTGAGGTCGGACATCTTCACGCTGTGCCCGGCGACGAGGCCCTGCGCGTCGTCGAACGTGGCGGTCAGCGTCAGGCCGCCCTTCGGCGCGCCCGCCGTCTTGTAGGAGCAGCCGGAGACGGCGAGGGCCGCGACCGCGACGAGCACCAGCAGCAGCCGGCCGGTGAGGAGGGACCTGCCCATCAGTTGCCTCCGTTCTGCCAGGGACAGTTGGAGTTGGGTGCGGGCAGCGGGCAGTCGACGTCGTCGGAGTTCATCAGGCCCTTGAGCCAGGTCCGCAGGAACGCGTCCGTGGCGAACCGGATCTGCAGCGACTTGTTCTTCGGGTTGTAGCCGCCGATGAGCGCGTCGCTGATGCCGGGCAGCACGCGGATGAGCTGCGCCAGCTCCCTGGCGTTGCCCTTGAGGATCAGGGCCGTCCGGGTGAGGACCGCCAGGTCGTAGGGCAGGTTCCCCTTGTACTTGCGCAGCAGCTTGTCGCCGTTCTTCGCCAGCTCCAGGATGCCGCTGATCAGCTGCTGGAGCTCGCCGCGCTCGGAGCTCAGCACCTGGCTCGCGGTGCCGAAGTCGCGGATCATCGTGCCGAGGATCTGCTCGCGCCCGCGCACCACCCCGGCCAGCCGGCTGAGGTTCTGCGCGACCTCGATGAGCTCCTTGTCCTGCCCGGCGACGTTCTCGACGAGGCGGGCGCTCTGCTCCAGGGTCGCGTTGAACTCCCTGCCGTTGCCCCTCACCGTGTCGGCGGCCGTGCCGAGGGCGGTCTGCATCTTGGTCGGGTCGAGCGCGTTGGCCAGGTTGGTGAACGAGCTGAGCGCGTCGTCCACCTCGACGGGCACGTGCGTGCGCTCGATCGGGATGACGTCCGCGGTCTCCTTGGCCTCCCCCGGCTTCCACGCCGGGTGCAGGACGAGGTTGCGCTCGCCGATCAGGTTCAGCGGGACGATCGAGGCCTGCACGCCCTTCGGCAGCGGGACGTCCCGGCGCAGATGGAACGTGACCTTCACCCGGTCGCCCTGGTTCTCGACCTTGTCGACGAGCCCCACGTCGGCGCCCATCACCTTGACCTTCGACTCCTTGTAGAAGGAGCGGGCCTTCGGGACGTAGACGACCATCGTGCGCTCGCCGCCCGCGGACGGGGCGAGCGAGCAGCCGCCGAGCGAGGCGGTCAGGGCGAGGCCGAGCGCGACGGCCACGCCGCGCAGCCGGCCGCGCCCGGGGACGGAGCCGGGGCCTTCGGGGGGCCGTCCCCCCGTGCCGTCGCCGCTCATCAGTTGCCTCCCTGCGGTCGCCGCGTGGAGATCGGACCGGCCGGCTGCAGCGGGCCGAGCCCGGTGAGCAGGCCCTCGATGTACCGGCCGTTGCCCTTGAGGTTGGCGACCTGCTGGAACGTCGGGCCGAGCAGCGAGAAGTCGGTGTTCAGCGCGTCCATGTTGGGCGCGAGCCGGGTCGTCAGCAGGTGCAGGTTGTCCAGCAGGGTGTCGAGCTCCTTCTGGTTCCTGGAGATCACGTTGGACAGCGTCCGGACGGTCCGGCTGCCCTGCCCGATCGCCGCGGCCAGCTCGTTGCGGCGCCGGACGAGCGACTGGAGCAGCACCTGGCTGGCGTCGATGATCTGACGCAGCTCCTGGTCCTTGCTCGCCAGCGTCCCGGTGATCGTCTTGCTGTTCTCGATCAGCCGCTGGATCTCCGGATAGGAGTCGTTCAGCGTCCGGGACAGCTCCTGGATGTTGGCCAGGATGCGGCCCAGCTTCACCGCCCCCGGCGACTTGATCTTGTTGATCTCGGTGAGCAGCTTGTCGACGCTGCGCTGATCGAGTCTGCCGACGATGTTCTGCGCGCCCTCCAGGGCCTCCGGCACGGTGAACGGGACGCTGGTGCGCGACAGGGGGATCCGCCGCCGCGACTCCGGCACGTCCGCCAGGTAGGGCTTGGAGACCGGGCCGGACAGCCGCAGGTACCGGCCGCCGAGCAGCGTCGTCGTCTGGATGTCGGCGCGGGTCTTCGGGCCGAGGTCGATGCCGGCGTTCACGTGCCAGGAGACGATGACCCTGCCGTGGGCGAAGTCGGGCTCCACGGAGGTGATCCGGCCGGACTTCACCCCGGCGACCCGCACGTCCTGGCCCTTCTTCAGCCCGGCGGTGTCGCTGAACTCGCCGCTCATCGTGTAGCCGCGGTCGAGCAGGTGCAGCTGGCCGAGGGCGAACGCGAACACGCAGCCCGCGCCGAGCGCGGTCAGGGTGACGATCGCGACGATCTTGTGGTTGACGTCGCGGAGCGACTTCAGCGCCATCAGCCGCCACCCCCCATCAGCATCTTCCTGAGCTTGGTGAGGTCGTCCTTGCTGGGCTGCCCCGCGCCGGGCGATCTCGGCAGCTCCATCGGGAACGGGCAGGGGCCCTGCACGACGTTCAGGCAGAGCGCGTTGGTGCGCAGGTAGTGGCCGCCGTTCGCCGACGCGAACAGCTGCCGGAGGGTCAGCGGGAGCTGCTGCACCATCTTCTCCAGCTGGTCGACGTTCAGCCGGAACGTCTCGCTGAACCTGCCGAGGTTGGCGATGATGCGGGCGAGCTGCGCGTCGTTGCCGCCGAGCACCTGGTTGAGGTTGGTGGTGACGCCCGCGACCTCCACGACCGCGCTCTCCAGCAGCTTGCGGTTGTTCGCGAAGACCCGGGTCAGCGACTCCAGGTTGTCGGCGCTGGCGGCGATCTGCCGGTCCCGGGTGGCGATGGCGTCGCTCACCGTCTCGTAGTCGTCGATCATCCCCTTGATCGTCTTCTTCCGGGCCGCGAACGTCTGCAGCAGGAGGTCCAGGTTGTCGGTCAGCAGCGAGATGTTCTGCTCGTTGCCGTCCAGCGCCTGGGAGAAGGCGAACAGGATCTTGTTGAGCTGGTTCGGGTCCAGGTTGCGGGTGAGCGGGCCGAGGCTGTTGACGATGGCGCCGAGGTCCACCACCGACCTGGTGTGCGGGACGCGGTCGCCGTCGCCCAGCCTGCCCCGCTCCTTCCCGGGCTCCAGGTAGACGACCCGCTGCCCCATCACGTTCCGCCAGCGGATCGCGGCGGTGGAGTCGGAGGGCAGCCGGACCTCCTTGTCGACGGCCATCTTCACCACGGCCTTGCCGCGCACCACCTTGATGCTCTCGACCTGGCCGACGGGCGTGCCGGCCACCTTTACGGCGTCGCCCTCCAGCAGGCCGGTGACGTCGTCGAACGTGGCGGACAGGCGGTAGCGGGACGTGAAGCTCGTGCCGAGGATCTGCTGGCCGATGTAGAACGTGAGCAGCCCGGTCAGCGCCACGAACACCGTGAACTTCAGGATCGTGATGTACTCCGGCCCGCGCGCGGTCTTGCCGCGCAGCCGCGGGCTCACGGCCGCGTCCCCGTCGCCGTGCGGCGCTGCCCGCCCTGGTTGCCGCCCGCGCCGGGGAGCGGCACGTCGAACGCGGTCGTCTTGGGCTTGACCGGGCAGACGTCGATGAGGATCTGGCAGATGTCCAGCGGGAGGTCGTCGCGCGCCTGGGCGATCAGGGTGCCCTCCGGGCCGGGGATGCGGATGATCTGCGCCAGCAGGCCGAAGAACCCGGTCAGGCTGTCGAGCAGGACCGGGACGTTGCGGCGCTGCCCGTTGAACACGCGCACGACCTCGCCGCCCGAGTCGATGATCTTGCCGATGTTGCGGCCGTGCTGCTCCAGGTTCGTGCCGACCGTCTGGCCGAGCCGCGCCGACTCGTCCAGCAGCTGGGTGACCTTGTCGGGCCGCTCGTTGACGACCTGGGAGAGCCGGTTGAAGTCCCCGGCGAACCGGGTCAGGGTGTCGCCGCGCGACTCGAACGTCCCGGACAGGCCGTTGATGTCGCTCAGCAGCGACTGGATGGCGGCCCGGTCCTTGTAGGTCGCGTCGACGACGATCGCGCCGTTGTCGATCGTGCGGCGCAGCGCCGGACCCTGTCCGGCGAGCCCGGCGCCGAACGTCTGCAGGATCGTCGCCACGTCGTCGGGGTTGATCGCCCGGGTGAGCCGGTAGGTGGGCCAGGCCGTGTCCGACAGCTCCTGCGGGTCGTTGGTCTTCGCGATGCGCCCGCCGTCCCTGAGGTAGGGGCCGGTGAGCTCGTGCGCGCCGAGGTCGAGGGCGAGGTCCTTCGGGCCGAACACCGAGACCGGCTCGACCGTCGCGACCGCCGTGTCGGCCACCTTGACGCCCCTGTCGACCCGGAGCCGGACGGTGACCCTGCCGTTGCGGTCGAGCTTGACGGCCTCGACGGCCCCGACGGCGATCCCGCGGACCTTCACGTCGGACTTGCCGGGGTCGAGCCCCTGCCCGGCGCGGCCGAACGTCGCGTCGTAGTAGGTGGAGCCCGCGTGGGACGGCGTGGAGCCGACCGCGACGAAGGCCGCGGCCGCCGCGATGACGCCCGCCCCGACCAGCCCGAAGACCGTCCGGGAGCGGCTCGACATTGATTCGTCGCTCATCCGGTCAGCCTCACCGTGCTGCCGTGGCCCCAGAAGATGTACGACAGGACCAGGTTCATCAGGATCATCAGGATGGTCGACTCCCGGATGGCGCGGCCGGCGGCGACGCCGACGCCGACCGGGCCGCCCGCCGCGTAGTAGCCGCGGTAGCAGTGGATGAACATGATGATGAAGGCGAACACCGCGACCTTGATGACGCTGTAGAACACGTCGATCGGCGGAAGGTAGAGGTGGAAGTAGTAGTCGTAGATGCCGGGCGACAGGCCGAAGTACTGGATCGTGATGAACCTCGTGGCGAAGAACGCCATGAACAGCGAGACCAGGTACAGCGGCACCAGCGCGATGACGCCCGCGGCGACCCTGGTGCACACCAGGTAGGCCAGCGAGTTGATGCCCATGACCTCCAGCGCGTCGATCTCCTCCGAGATCCGCATCGCGCCGATCTCGGCGGTGAACCCGGTGCCGACCTGGGCGACCAGCGCGACGCCCGCGATGATCGGGGTGACCTCGCGGACGTTGGAGTAGCTCGCGACCAGGCCGGTGAACGCCTCGGCGCCGATGCGCTCCAGCCCGGGGTAGCCCTGGAGGCCGACCATGGCGCCGGTGGCGAGCGACATCGTCGCGATCACGAAGATCATGCCGCCGCCGATGACGAGCGCGCCCACGCCGACGGTGATGTCGCTGACCTGCTTGGCGAGGGTCTTGCCGTACTTGCGCCGGATGATGATGTCGAACAGCAGGTGGTACAGGACCCGGCCGAGGAACACCGGCAGGTCGGCCGACGCGGCGAGGCCCGCGGTGCGGCCCCTGACGGCGCGGCCCAGCTTGCGGACGGGGGATATGGCGACCATCAGAACCTCGGGGGGAAGAGGACCTGGTAGATCATGGTGAGGATGTAGTTCGTCGCGAACACCACGATCGAGGTGACGACCACGGCCCGGTTCACCGCGCGGCCGACGCCGACGGGGCCGTAGTCGCAGTTCATGCCCATGTAGCAGGCGACCGCGGCGGCGATGAATCCGAACACCCACGCCTTGAACAGCGTGATCATCAGGTCCGAGAACTGCAGCAGGGTGGTGGCGCCGTCGAAGAACGCGCCGGGGCTGACGCCCTGCTGGATGACGTTGAAGTAGTAGCCGCCGATGACGCCCGCGAGGATCACCACCGAGCAGAGCAGTCCGGACACCGTGCTCGCCGCCCACAGCCTGGGGGTGACCAGGCGGTGGATCGGGTTGATGCCCATGACCTCCATCGCCGCGAGTTCGTCGCGGATGTTGCGGGCCCCCATGTCGGAGGTGATGGCCGATCCGCCCACGCCGGAGACCAGCAGGGCCGCGGCCAGCGGCGCCACCTGCTGGATCATCGCCGCGGTGAGCAGCGCGCCGGTGCCCGACTGCGCGCCGAGCTGCCGGGCGATGTCGCCCACCTGGAGCGAGATGGTCGCGCCGAGCGGCACGGCGATGAGCATGACCGGCACGCTCGTGACGCGTGCGAGGAACCAGCACTGTTCGACGAATTCGCCCCACCACTGGCGCAGGTCCCAGGTGCGGCGCAGCCCCTCCAGGAGGGTCACGCACAGCAGTCCGGTCTCGTCGAGTGCTCTCCCGACGCGTCTGCGTGCCAGGTCCGGGGCCTTGGTCAGGCTCAGGGCCATCAGCCGGTGCCCTCCCCCGGGGCGGGGTTGAGAAGGGTCACTCCAGCCTCCTTCGTGCTCGGACGTCGGCGCCCATCCGAAACACCGGATCCTGCCGGTACCGCGGGGGCGCCCTCGTCATGCTCGTTCGCGCGCCACAGCGGTCTCGGCCGAGACCGGTACCACAGGCGACTCCGCGCACCCTCCAGAGCACACGGGCTCCGCCTGTGATTTGAGGCACTCTATTGGAAGAAGGTCTAAGAAGCGAGTACTTACATCTGGTTTTGTCCGAAGCTACGATCAGCCGGTGCAGACCGAGGCGCGACGAGGCGTAGAAGACGAGATGGACGACGGCGTGGACCCGCTGGTCATGGGCGTGCGCGACCGCTGGGAAGGCCAGGGGCTGCTCGGCGATCCGTGGCCGTTCCTGGCGATCTGTTCGGTCGGGCGGCTCAACCAGCTGCTCAAGAAGGCCCTGGACGTGGAGCTGAAGCGGCTGGACCTCACCCGGACCGGCTACTTCCTGCTGACCACGCTCGCGCTCACCGTCCACGGGCGGGCCCGGCTGAGCGCGCTCGGCCGGATCCTGATGATGCACCCGACGACGGTGAAGCTCACCGTCGACCAGCTGGAGGCGGCCGGGCTCGTCGGCCGGACCCCGCATCCCCGCGACCGGCGCGCCACGCTCGTCGAGATCACCGCGGCGGGACGGGAGCGGGCCAACGAGGTGAGCATGGCGCTGGAGGCGCCCGGAGGCGCGCTCGCGGCGTTCGACGGGATGCACCGCGAGCTGTTCGAGGCGCTGCAGCCCGCGCGCCTGGCCGCCGGCGACGTGGAACTGCTGAACCCCGCCGGGGAACGCGGCCGTGGACGTCGGGCCGGGTGAACCGGGTATCGTCCGGCCTGCGTACTTGCTCTTCGAGAGCACCACACCCGGGCGATAAGGCAGTCTTCTCCTATGCCACAGAGTCACGGCACACGCAGACGTCCCGCCGAGGAAACCGGAGGCGCTCAGGGGGGCGCGGGGAGTCGTCGCGGCTCCAGGAGGGCCGGTACGAGGCGCGCCACGCGCGTGCCGGAGCCGCGCGCGTCCGCTGACGCCCGCGGCACGGGAGGACCTCACGGACCGGATCCTTCGGAGCCGGACGACCCCCGCGGCCCGTACGAGGAGCCGGAGACCTTCCGGGAGCCGCGCGAGGGCGGGCGCCGCGTCCGGCGGGTGCTCACCAGCAACGTCACCATCACGATCGTGGCGATCGGCGCGATCGGCGGTGCGCTGACGGTCGTCGACCTCGGCAGCTTCGTCGACGACGCCAGCGAGCCGCCCAAGGCCGCGGGCGCGGGGCTGTCCACCAACGACATGCTCGCGAAGCTGACCTCGGCGTCCGACATGGACAAGGTCGCGGCCGACGCGGTCGCCGTCGCCAAGGAGCGCGCCTACAAGGAGCACCAGCGCGAGCTGAAGCGGCTCAAGGAGAAGGCCAAGCGGGACGCGGCGGCACGGGCGAAGCTCAAGGCGGAGCAGGAGCGCGAGCGGCTCGCCAAGTCGAACCCGAGCGCCGGGCAGAACAAGGCGTACGGCAAGAAGATGAACGAGCTCAAGGGATGGGGCCGATGCTGGCCGTCCCTGCTGACGCTGTGGAACCACGAGAGCGGCTGGAACGAGCGGGCCGAGAACCCCTCCAGCGGCGCCTACGGCATCCCCCAGGCCCTGCCCGGCTCCAAGCTGGCCAGCGCGGGCGCCGACTGGCGCACGAGCTCCCCCACCCAGATCGCATGGGGGCTCGGCTACATCAAGGCGCGCTACAAGGACCCGTGCCTCGCCTGGGACTGGTGGCAGGCGCACAACTGGTACTGAGCCCACCGGGGCGGCCCGGCCTGGCACCATGGGGGGATGCGGACGAGCAGGGCGCGCCGCGCCGGCGACGAGCGGGCGAACGGCACGGGTGAGGGCGCCGGGGCCGAGGGCGGCGGGAGCCGCCAGTGGGCCCGCGCCGACGCGACCCGCCAGGCGCTGCTGACCGCGGCGCTGCGGGTCTTCGCCGACCGCGGCTACGCCGACGCGGGCATCGCCGAGATCGTGGAGCGGTCCGGCATCAGCGTCGGCAGCCTCTACCACCACTACGGCGGCAAGGCCGGCCTCTACGTGGCGCTGTGGGAGGACCTCACCGAGGAGCAGGAGGCGAGCGCCGCGCAGGCGGTGTCCGCCGCCCGCAAGGACGGCGAGTCCGACCCGATCGCGCTGTTCATCGCGGGCGCCCGCGCCTACCTGCGGGTGTGCTGGGAGCGGCGCGAGGCCGCCCGGCTGTTCCTCGCCGGGGAGGGCCCGTCCGGGTCGTCGCTGATGCGGCGCAGCCGCGCCCAGCACTGGATCGCGCAGAACACCAAGCTGCTGCGCGGCCCGTCCGGCGACGCGCCCGCCGGACGTCCCGAGCAGGTGCTGAGCCTGGTGCTCACGACGGTGATCGGCGAGGCCGGGCGGGAGATCGCCACCGCGGAGAACGAGGCGGAGGCGGCCGAGATCATCGACGAGGTCTGCCGGATCCTGATCCGCCTGGCCCGCTGACCTCCTGACCCGCTGACCTCCTGGCCCGCTGACCTCCTGGCGCAGGGCCCCCGCCGGCGCCATGGCGGACTCCGGAAGCCGTGTCCCGGCGGACGCGGTGGTCAGGGGCGGGCGGTGTGGACCCGGCGGACGGAGAGCCGGATCGGGGGGACCGGCTGGAGCGGGCGCGGGTGCCGGGCGCGGGCGGGCTGCGGCGGGAGCGTGCGGAGCCGGGCCGCGGTGGGGCGCTTGTCCGCGACCCGCGAGCCGGCGGCGCGCAGGCGGCGGCGCGCGGCGAGCGGGACACGGCCGTCGGAGCGCCGGATCAGCCGCATCCGGAGCAGCAGGAGCACCACCCCGGCCGCCAACGCGGCGAGGAACCCCGCCTGGAGCGCGGTCAACTCCTCGATGGTGAACGGCTCCGGGGGCAGCCTGTGCAGGTTCGACACCGGGACGAGCGGCCCGGAGTCGGGCGCGATCTGCGGGGACTCGGCGGACACGATCGGCGGCAGCGCCACCTGCGGTCCGGTCATCCCGGCCAGGGGGTCGGAGTCCGGCGGGGTCAGCGGCGGGACGCCGGGCGTCGTCGGGCTGATCCCCGGCGGCAGCGCCCCGGACCCGGATGTGATGATCAGCTTGTAGCTGCGGGACACGCTCCTGGCACGGGCCGCCGAGACGGCCGCACGGAGGGTGATCACGCCGGGCTTCGCACCGGACGGGGCCCGCACGGTCGCGATCGCGGAGGCGCCGCCGGATCCGACACTGCCGAGGGACTGCGCCCCGGGACCGACCGTGGCGCCCGAGGCCGACATCCGCAGGACGATCCCGTTCGCGGTGGCGTTCGCCGACGCCACCCGCACGGTCGCGGTGATCGAGCCGCCGGGCCGCATCGTCGCCGCCGACACCGTCAGCCCCAGGGACAGGACCGGCGTCTTGGGCTTGCCCGGGCCGGTCGGCGGCTTCGTCGGCGGATGAGTGGGCGGCTTCGTGGGGGGATTGGTCGGCGGCTTCGTCGGCGGGTCGGTCGGCGGATCCGTCGGCGGGTCGGTCGGCGGGTCGGTGGGCGGATCCGTCGGCGGATCAGTGGGCGGGTCGGTCGGCGGATCCGTCGGCGGGTCGGTGGGCGGATCCGTCGGCGGATCCGTCGGCGGGTCGCTCGGCGTTTCGGTGACGGTGGTGGTCGGCGTGGGGGTCGGCTCGTCCGCGAGAACCGGATGGACGCCCACCATGCCGATGAGCGTCACCGCTCCGAATCCGGCCAGGAGCGAAGCCGATCGTGAACGCACCCCGAACGCACCTCCACCGCATTACGGTTATTCCGCCGAATTGCATTGGATTGGATGGAAGCATGCGGCGATTCGGGGAATCAACCCCGCAGGTCAAGGTTCGTTTCAGGTGCTCAATTCGCGCCGAGCGGCTATTGGGCGATTGTCAACCGGTGCTCGTTCCCGCGCGGCGACGCCATCCCACGCGGCGCTCGTGCCGGGCGGCCGGGCGGCGCGTGCGCGCAACCGCGTCGCACGCAGCACGGCCTCGATCGCGAAGCGCGCCTCGCGGTCGGTCAGCCGGTCGCCCAGGACTCCTTCGACCTGCCGCATCCGGTAGCGGACGGTCTGCGGGTGGATGCCGAGCTCCCTGGCGATGTCGTTGGCGGTGCCGCGGGTCACCAGCCAGGCGTGCAGGGTCTCCAGCAGGCGGTCGCGCTGCCGGGGGCTGAAGCCGTCCATCCCACCGAGGTGGCGGTGCGCGAGCTGGTCGACGAGGGCCTGGTCGGAGAGCAGCCAGAGGGTGATGAGGTGCTCCTCGCAGTCGATCACCGGGGCGTCCTCCAGCACACCGGTCTCGACCAGGCCGAGGGCGCACCGCGCCCAGCGCAGCGAGTCGGCGACGCCCGCGATCGGCACGGTGAGGCCGATGACGAGCTGCCTGTCGGGCAGGACGCGGAGCAGGGATCGCCGGCGCTCCGGGGTCGGCCTTCCGGGAACGACCAGGAACGGCTGGGTGGCGGTGAGGTCGGCGAGGACGTCCTTGTCCAGGAGGGCCCGGACGTACCGGGCGCCGGGCGGGGCCACGACGGCGGTCGCCTCGTCCGGCAGCGTCCATCCGGCCCGTTCGGCGGCCTCGGCCAGGACGCGGGACGACACGTCGCGGCGGAGCAGGAGCTCCAGCAGGCGGCGGCGGTGCGCCTCCGCCTCGCCGTCCGGGCGGGCGTCCAGGTAACCCTCCAGCGCGAGCGCGGCCAGTTCGTCGATGTAGGCGAACAGCGCGTCGGCGAGCTGGGCCATCACCTCGGGCGACAGTCGCCGGCGCGGCCCGACCTTCATGATGCGCCGCCACGCGACCTGGACGCCGATGCGCAGCGCGGCCTGGAGGGTGTCGAGCGTCCGGCCCTCCTGGGCCTCGAAGCGGCCGAGCCTGCGGTAGGTCTCCTGATGGCGCACGCTCGGTTCCAGCGGGTTGGCGACCCGGTCGACGAAGTCCGTCAGGGCACGGTCGACTCCGATGCGCAGTGCCTCGACGTAGGGCCCCTTGAGGGGACGCCCGTACTCGGGGATCGAACGGCGCACCTCGTCGATGATCTCCCCGGCGAGGCTGGGCAGTTCCGGGCGCATCAGCACGGCGAGCCGGCGCGGCAGCCGGCTCGGGCGACTCGCCGACTCCCGTGTCAACGTCTGCTGTGCCATGGGGTCGGCACACCTCCAGACACCGCCATCGCGGACGAGGGGTGTTCCGGGCGGGGCACCCGGTCGTCCGGATGATCGGCCATATGGCGTCAACACCGAGGGCGGCCGAGCGGGGACCCTGCGCACCCTCTGCATTCTGTGAGCTGAAACACGTCGAACTTAGATCATACGAAATCCGGCAAGGTAAAGGGAAGGTAAATTCAGCAGGCAGTGGCACCGCAGTCACATTCAGCGCCCAATAGGGGCCGGTCTCATTTCAGCGCGGAGCCGCGCTCCCGCAACCGGTACGCGCGCAGCACCGCGTCCAGCGCGAAACGCGCCGCCGGGTCGGCGAGCTGCCGGTCGAATTCCGCGCTGATCTGCCGCATCCGGTACCGGACGGTCTGCGGGTGCAGCCGGAGCCTCTGCGCCGCCTCCACCGCGTTTCCTTGCGCGTCCAGCCACGCGCACAGGGTTTCGGTCACGCGCATACGCCGGGTGCGCGGCATTTCCGCCAACGCGCCCAGTTCCCGGCGGGCGAGCTGGTCGAGCAGCGGCCCGTCCGAAAGAAGCCACAGCTCCAGCAGGTGCCGCTCGCACAGCGTGGGGCCGCCGTCCTCCAGGCAGCCCGCCTCCACCAGCGCCAGCGCCCGCCGCGCCCAGCGCAGCGAGTCGGCCGCCTCCCCCAGCGGGACGGTCAGCCCCACCGCGGAGCGGCGCTCGGGCAGGGCGCGGCTCAGCATCGCCGCGCGCTCCGGGCCGTATCCGCCGGGGATCAGCAGATGGGGCTCGGCGTCCGCGAGGTCGACGAGCACGTCGCGGTCCATCGCCTCCCGGACGCACCGTGCGCGCGCCGGCATCGCGACCATCGTCACCGTGGGGGGCACCGCCCAGCCGGCGGCCTCGGCGGCCTCGGCGAGCGCGCCGCTCGCCGCGCCGGGCCCGAGCACCATGCGCAGCAGGCGCCGGTGGTCGCCGGGCAGCTCGTCGGCGGACGACCGGACCTCCAGGTAGCCCTCGACCGACAGGGAGGCCAGCTCGTCGATGTAGGCGAACAGCGCCTCGGCCAGCCGCGTCGTCACCTCCGCGGGCAGCCGCCGCGCCCGAGCCACGGCCGCCACCCGCCGCCACGCGACCTGCACCCCGACCCTGTAGGCCGCCTGCAGCGCGTCCAGCGTGCGCCCCTGGTAGGCCTCGCTGCGACCGAGTTCCCGGCACAGCTCGTCGCGCCGCTCGTAGCCGTCGACGCCGCCTGAGACCTGGTCGACGAAGGCCGCCATGGCCTGCTCGACGGTGATCCGGTACGCGGACGGTTCCGGCATCCCCTGCCGGGCGTACTCGGGAACCGACCGCTGGACCTCCTCGAGGATCTCCTCGGCCAGCGAGGGCAGCTCGGCACTCAGAATGGCGATGACCTGTGGCGGGAGAGCTCCGGGACGCCCCCCTCCCCCAACGAGGGCCCTCGTCATTCGCTCCTCCGCTCGCACCGTTCAAGAAAAGCCTCGAAAAAATGTAACCCACATCACGGCCGCCGCACATCATTACGGAGGAGATCGCGCGTCCGAATGGCCGCGGCACTCACTGGCCGACAAAAATGGCCGGATTGAATGATCAATGGGAGACAATCCGGAGAGGCAGTGACCCCCGGCCGTTGACGCCCGGCCGCCCCCGGGCCGCCGATCACATCCGCACGCCATCCGAAACTGTCGGCACAATTCCGTCATTACGCGACGCAACGACTGTCCCTCACCGCAGTCACGGCGGTGCCGTGCCCGCGGGATCGCCGCGGACACGGCACGGTCGAACGGGCTCGGCTTCAGAGCTGGCTGTAGTTCTTCGACACGAGGTACTCGTTCTGGATCATCGTGTTCTTGCCGGCCGCCGAGGGGAATCCACCCACCTGGTTGACCAGCCAGTCGGCGATGCCGCCGCCGAACACGCACCCCTTGGCGCCGGGCACCGCGAACGAGTTGCCGACGTGCTTGGCCTGCAGCACCGGCGGCGTCGAGTCCGGCCGCGCGATCGAGAGACCCTCGCCGGTGATGGGCGTGTTGGGGGCCGGAGGGCTGGTGGTCCCCGTGGTGAGGCTCACCCTGATCGGGTTGCTGTTGGTGCCGACCGTGCAGTTGCTTCCGAGGAACGGGTTGATGAGCCGGACCTTCAGCCCGATGTTGATCTCGAAGCTGCTGCTGACCGGCATCTCGAAGACGCCGGCGTACTCGACCTTGGCGTACACGGCCGACAGGAGCGGGTCACCGAACAGGCCGGGCTGGACGAGCATCTTCGGGGCGTTGATCGCGCCGAAGACCGTCTTGGTCTCGAAGGTGCTGGGGTTGAAGGTGTTCGCCCACGTGATCCTGATCGGCTGCTCGATCTTCTGGTCGAAGTTGCCGACCTTGAACGTGCCGCTGGTGACCACACCCACCCAGCACTGCGAGTAGTCCGGCGACGCACCGTCCGGGAGGGGCGGGCAGTCGGAGAAGCTGAAGCTCGACGGGATCGGGTCCGGGTTGGCCGCCGAAGCGGGGGAAGCCAGGCCGAAGCTGAGCAGCGCAGCACCGAGCACGGCGGGAAGCGCCAGCCGGGAACTGCTTCTCCGGAAACGAATCGACTTCACCGGTTCGTCCTTTCTTCTTGCCGGGAGAAACGGGCACAGAGCGCCGGGCAGCCACAGTGTGATCCCAGCCGACGCGGAACCGTGAAGCGGATCCTCGATGAGAAAGATCCTCGATTCCCAATGGGAGAGTAATACTGAAACAATGCCGGTTCAATACACCGCGACGCACGAGCATGGAGATTTTCTCGCCTTGTAAGCGAATAGCAATGACGGCGGCCCGGGAGTGGCCGGTATTGTCATCGACCGCAGATCGCCGGGAGCGTCGGCCCTTCACCCGGACTCGTTCGTCCCGTCTGCTTCATATGGCGGAGAGCCAGAGGAGTCACCGTACTCGCCGCAGGCCGGCGACGGCCTGCAGCGAGCCGGTCTGGCCCTGCCGTCGCCCGGGGTGGTGCAGGCAACGATGCGGCCAGTCCTGGAGGGCCCGGGGACTTCCGGCGCGATTCAGATCGCGCCGGAACGAGAGGCCCATGGCGATGGGAGGTTCGGTCAGGGGGAGGTGATCCGCTGAGTGGGACGGAAGACGAAATCGCCCTTGTATGAATTGAAGACGCTGAGGAAGTCCGTGAACCCGGGGATCTCGCACGTCGAGTCCCCCGACGGCATCAACGTATGTGAATTCATGGAGAAGGTCCCGTTGTCATAGGAGCCTTCGAGAAGCCCAGGAGCCTCACGCTGCCCCGGGAGGAAGATTCTCCCCAGGTTGTGGGAGATCCGCAGCGTACAACGCCTCCCTCCGCCGGTGTCCACGGTCGCGTCGAGCAGCACGCCGTTGATCTTCATCGCCGGCCGGCCGGTCGCCGCGTCGATGGTCATGTTCAGCCACAGCGAGCCGTCCTGCGTGACCTTGTCCGCCACCTGGTAGACGGTGCCGTCCGACGCTTCCACCTCGCAGCCGTCGAGGGACATGTCGCCCTTGCCCAGCCTGAAGCGCGACTGCCAGTGCCCCCGTTCGAGGTCGAGCCGCATGGTCGCCGACTCGCACCTGAACTCCGCGTTGTCCCCGGCGTACCCCAGGGTGAACGGTTTCGCGACCGCGGTGACGACCCCGCCCGGATCCACGGTGAAGGTCTGAGGAAGCGCGCCCGCGCCGTCCACGCAGCGGTTACCAGTGGTGACCTCGCACCAGAGTCCCGATTCGAGTCCCGCGTAGTTTCCCGCCCCGGAGACACTCGCGGTAAGGATCGGGCTGAGATCTTCGGTCACTCCGCAACCGGAGAAGGAGGGGATCGTGACGTTCTGGGCGATCAGCGGCTGCCCGCTTTCGTACTGAGTCGTCCCCGTTCTCAGCGTCCCCATGAATCCAGTCGCGGAAAGCGCGGTGGGGCTTGTCATGCATTTGTTGCCGAGATCGAGGGGAACTCCGTTGACCTCGGCCTTGCCCGCTTTGATGCGCACGTATGCACTGGCTTTGAGTTGTTGCTGGTCGACGGTCGGACCCGAAATATCGAGTTCGGTCGACAGCTGCTGGAGAATCCGCATGTTTCCTGTGATCGGGCCGGACCCGCCGGCCCGCGGGGAACCGACCTGAACGGCTTCCGCCACCGCGCGTGTCGGCATGAAGCCGAAACCCAGCATCGTGGCGGGGGTTGGATAGGTGCGGTTGACGAAGTATCCGCGGAAATCCGTCCAGTTCGGCCCGAAGAAAATATTCCCCATATAGCTTTCAGTCAGCGCCCGAACATTGTTCTCGAAAGCAACGGGAGCGGCGTTCCCGACCTTTTTGATGTTGAAGAACCCCGTCGCCTTGAGGCAGTACATCAGTCCATCACCGGTGTCGGCGTTCAGGCCGTCCGGATTTTCCGGGGACTCGAAGATCTTCGCCAGTTCGGGATCGTCGCTGATGGCGTACCGCGGATCCTGCCCCCGGGCAGGGATCAGCTTGCACAACTTCTCCGGAGAGGCGGTGGGCTGACGGGGCGCAGCGCTCGACGCGCCGGGGATCGCCGGCTCGTTCCCCCGCCCCACCCGCAGGCGTCCGAGTACCGGCGCCTTCTCCGCCGCACAGCGCAGCTTCAGTTCGGACGCGTCCTTCCCCGTCGCCGCGTCGCCCGGCACCAGCGACAGGCCCACTGCCCCGGCAGACCATGAGAGCTCGCCCGGCGCTTCGGGGACCAGCGGGGGCGCCACCCCGCTCCCGGTCAGGTGCACGGCCCCGTCACCCCGTGGCGGTGCGGCCGCCAGGGCGAAGGCCGGCCACCCGGCGCGCCCGTCGCCGCCCGGCCCGTGGACCGCGACCTGGATCTCCGCGACCCCTCCGAGCGCGGGGGAAGGCGTGGGCGACGGGGCGACGCTCGTCGCCGGTGGTGTCGACGCCCCGGCGGGGGAAGCCGCCGACATCCTTTTCACCACCTCGGGCGGGAGACCGATGTCGATCTTGATGGTGCCCAGCTGGACCGGCTGGCCGACGGTCCCGGTCGACGGGACGGTCGTTTCGATCCGCAGCGCCACATCGTGCGTTCCGGACTCGCCGGAGCAGACAAGCCCCATGTCGACGCCGATGTCCGCGATCGCCGCCGGGACCGCCACCAGTGCGCCGCCACTCACGGCGAGGCCCGCGACCGCCGCGATCCGCGCGACACCTCGGAACGTCCGATGCATTTCACATCCTTGATCGACGGGGAACCGCACCCGGGCGGCGAGCGCCCGGGTGCGGCTTCGGTCAGAGGCGTGCTCTCACGTCACGTGCGAACGACGGTCGGGCCCTCCTTGGCCGTGGAGTTGACACCCCTCAGTTTGATCACGCCGGCGAGCGTGGCCGTGTCGCCGTTCTTCACGATGTTGGTGGGGCACGTCGCGGAGACGCTGGTCGCGACGAGGTTGTTGGTGGACCCGAACGGCAGCGAGAGGGTACTGGCGGCCCCGGCGCTCGTCGGGTTGGTGTGCGTACCGTTGATGAACCCGTTGGTGCTGGTCGATCCCTGGAACGTCGCGGAGCACGGGATGCTGGGGATGTTCACCACGATCCTGACGCCGCTCAGCCGGCCGGGGGTGGCGCCCGAAGAGGTCAGGCCCGTGGTGGAGAGGGACCACGGCAGGTTCTGGGGCGTCACCGTGGCGACCTGGCTGGAGACCGTGCAGTTGCTGAACGTCAGACCGGTCACCGAGCCGACGGGGTCCACGACGCCGGTGCCGACCTTCACCGTTCCGGTGGCCGTCAGGGCCTTCGCAGCGCCGGTGTCGACGCAGGTCAGGACCCCGCCACTACTGCTGGCGGCCGCGACGGAGCCGCTGTTCTCTCCGGTGACGGCCTGGGTGGAGGGCGAGGGCACGCCGGGCATGGTGACGTTGATACCGGCCGCCCAGGCGGGGGTCGCGGTGAGAGCGGCGGCGGTGGCCGTGACCGCGGTGACGGTCAGAGCCATTTTCGAGATCTTTCGCATGTCAGTCCGCTTTCCCTTCACGGGGGGTGGTTTCTTCTTCTCGTAGGGACACTGACCGCGTTCTACAGGTCCAACTCCTCCGGGTTGACGAGCGCAGAACCCCGAAAGTCGAACTTCGTCGACTTCACCACAAGACCACCCAGTCCTGCCGTACTAATATCGGAATATACCCGCCAGTAGTGAACTTCTCAAGAGGCTGTTCGACTTCCCCTTAAAGCACTCCGCGGATCCATACACGCTTTGTCACCGGATTAGTTTTCGATCAAGCTGTATTTATCACCGGATTCGAGTCTCGTGACGATTCGGGGGTCACGCGCCGAGGGTGTCGATGGCGGAGATCTTCCATTTGCCGTCGGCGTACAGGGCATCGACGGCGAAGACGGCCGCGGAGTAGCTCGTCTTGTTCGTGTCGGTGCGGGTGTTGCGCTGGTCGGCGAAGACGAGGAGACGGGCGCGGTCGCCGGCCAGGGATTTCACCGCCGAGTCGGTGACCGCCGTGGTGAGCACCTGCTTCTGCTGCGGAGCCTGCTTGCGCACCAGGGCGAAAAGCTGGTTGTACTGCTGGACGGCCTTTCCGGTGAGCAGTTCCTGCGCCGCCTTCTCCGTCTTGGCCACGTCGGCGTAGTTGTAGGAGAACACCGTGTTGACGGCCGTGGTCACCTGGCCCTTGACCTCGGCGGTGCGGCCATTGTCGCTGAGGGCGTCGTTCTGCGCGGAGGCCGCACCCGTGAGGTCGCGCTCCTGGGCGTTCGACCAGGCGGCCACTCCACCGAGCGCTACTGTCAGCGCCCCAAGGAGGATGACCAGGCGGGTGCGCGCGGTGCCGGGGACGAACCGTCCGGCCGAAGTGATCGCTGCCATTTCGCTTTCTCCTCCCCGCTCAGGGCGTACCGGTCGGGGCCTGGCCGAGCGCCGACAGTTTCCAGCCGTCCGAGGTCCGGGTGAGCTGGCCGGCGAACCGGCGGGTGTTGTCGACCGGCCTGCCGTCGGCGCCGGTGATGGTGATGCGGACGGCGGCGATGACGGCCGCCTTGCCCGCGCGGGAGTCGAGTTCGGTCAGCCCGGATTCGAGGATCTTCGCGGTGCTGGTCGTCTTCGCCTTCTGCACCTCGGTCCTCAGCCGGGCCTGACCCTGGACGATCTGGTCGTAGAGTTGCGCGGTCGCCGAGTCCTGCCACACCTTGAGGCCCGCGTCGACCTGCCGGTGGTCGAGGGTGTTGAGATTGACGATCTCCTGGCCGGCCACGGCGAGCACCCGATCCCGTTCGGCGGCGTAGGCCATCGAGTCGTCGCCGGACGCCGTGTGGTACGACCAGCCGAACCACGCGGCGGCACCGGCCGCGACCAGCGTCACGAGCGACGCGATCCGGATCAGCGGATCCTTGGAGAGGCGGTGCCGGGGCCGCTCGGCCGCGTCCTTCGCCGGCGGCCTCGCGGCCGGCGCCTCACCGGTCTCCTTCTCGGACGGCGACGGCTCCGGGTCCGGGTCCGGCTGCGGGTCCTCGGCGGCCCCCTCCCCCGCGGGCTCTGGAGTCTCGGCCGCGTGGTCCGCGGACGGTTCCGGTTCGCGCGGTTCGCCGGCGGGGCTCTCGGGCTCGTCCGCCAGCGCCTCGCGCTCGTCGGCCGCCGGATCGGCGGTCTTGGTCCTGGTCTCGGTCACCTGAGTCCACCCCTTCTTTTCAGGCGGCCCGGAGGTCGCTGATGCGCCAGCCGTGGTCGTCGCGGGCCGTGACGATGAGCTGGGCCGCGACCGGCGGACCGGTCGCCCTGCCGCCGCGGGTGGCCTGCTGGTCGAGCAGGACCAGCAGGACCGCCGTCCCGTCACGGGAGAGTCTGATCAGACCGGCCTTCGCGACCTTCGTGGTGAGGGCGAGCTTCATGACCGGCGCGTTCTGCTTCACGAGGCCGAACAGTTCGCGGTAGTCGCCGACGGCGCGGCCGGTGAGGGCCTCGTTCGCGGCGCGTTCGGTGGCCGCCGGGTCGGTGTAGGAGTAGGTGAAGATCCGCGCGACCTTCGCCGAGACGTCGGCGACGACCGCACCGGTCCGGGCCTTGTCGACGAGTGCGCGGTTGGCGGCCGGTGACCGCTCGCTCCGCCTGGCGGCCCAGGCGTCGACGGCGAGGGCGGACAGGCACAGCGCCAGCGCGAGGGCCACGGGCCACCCGAGCCCGGCCGCCCGCCTGAGTCCGGAGACGAGCGTGCGCCGGGCGGTCTTCCTCTTCCGCGGGGCCGGGTCGCGGCGCGCGGGGCGCTCCTCGGTGATGCTCACGGGCCGCTCCCCCCGGGCGCCGGCGCTCTCAGCGAGCTGATCTTCCACACGCCACCGACCCTCTGCATCCCGACCTCGTAGCGTTTGCGCTGCTCGGTGCCCTGGGCGGCGCCACCGGCGGGCTCGGTGAAGATCCGGACGGAGGCGAGGACGGTCGCCTCGCCCGCCGACCGGTCGAGTGCGGTGACGGCGAGTGCGGTGACCCGTCCGTGCGAGGGGGCCTTCTGCCCGGCGAACCTCGCGCGTGCGCCCGGGATGTCGCGTTTCAGTGCGTCGGCGAACGGGCCGGTGGCGACGTCCAGCCAGTGCGTCATGTCCAGCTCCGCCACCTTGGGGTCGATGCTGTTGATCAGCGCCAGATCGCGGACGGCGGTCCGGCTCACGTCGTCCCGCGCGGTGGCGAGGTCGTGGTCCGCGCCCCGTCCGGACTGGAACAGCGACCAGAACGACAGCAGCAGGAGGACGGTGGCGGCGGCCGTGAGGGCGTGGCCGGCCGGACGGATCCAGCGGATCATCCAGGTCGGCTTGCGCAGCACGGCCGCCACGACGGTCACGGCGCGCCCCCGAGCCCGAGGAGGGCGGCGAGGTCGCCGGACGGCGCCTGCTGCCGCGCCAGTCCGGCCAAGCCCAGCGAGGCGAGCAGGCCGGTCGCCTCCGGGCCGCCCAGCGCGCCCGGTCTGGCCGGCGCCGGGACGCCCTTGCGCGGCGCGTTGGCGGTGCCGCGCACGTTGATGCCGCTGCTCGGGCTCTCCGCGCAGTGCGCGTCGGTGTTGAACGGCGCGGGCGACAGGGTGAGGCCGTCGCGGTACCTGGTCTTGCCGTAACCGCGGGTGCAGGGCTGCGGGTTGAAGAACGTGGTGACCAGACCCATCCGGAGCTTGCCCCCGTCCACGATGCTGGGGCCGATCGCCGCGACCCGCGGGAGATTGGCCAGCATCTCCTCGATGGCGGCCTGGCGAGGCTCGGCCACGCGGGCGGTCGTGAGAAGGTTCGCCAGCAGCACGCCGAGGCTCGGGTCCAGGTCGTGGAGCAGGCCGGACAGTTCCGCCGCCGCGCCGGGCCCGGCCGTGATCAGCTCGCGCAGATCGGCGTCGGAGTCGCGGAGCCGCCGCGCGAGCAGGCTGGAGTCGGTCGCGAACGCCTTGAACGCCCCCGACATCTCGTTCTGCGTCCGCAGCACCGCCTCCCCGTTGTGGATCAGAGCGCGCGTTTCGGGGAAGGCCGCGTCGGACGCCGAGATGAACCGGGAGCTCGTGTCGAGGAGCTGCTGGAGGTGCGGGCCCTGCCCGGCGAACGCCAGCCCCAGCTCGTCGATGAGGATCCTGGTGTCGTTCAGCGGGAGCGAGGCGGTGAAGTCGTTGACGCTCTTGAGCGTCTCGTCGACCGGCGCCGGGGTGGTGGTGACGCTGCGCGGGATCGTGGTGCCCTGGGCCAGATAGGGCCCGGTGTCGGCGCGGGGCCGCAGGTCGACGTACTGCTCGCCGACCGCGGAGCGGTTCGCGACGATCGCCTGGAGGTCGCGCGGGATGTCCGGCGCCGAGTCGTCGATCCGGAGTTCGGCGATGACGCCGTCCCGCGTCAGGTCGAGCCTGCCGACCTTGCCGACGGTGACGCCCCGGTAGGACACCGCGGACCCTTCGAAGAGGCCGCCGGTGCTGGGCAGGTCGAGCCGGACGGTGTAGTACCCGCGCAGCCCGACGTAGCGGCCGACGTCGGCGTAGTTGACGCCGATGTAGGCGACCACGACGATCGCGATGACGGCGAACACGGCGATCTTGATGCGGGTGACCAGGGTCAGCACGTCAGTTCCCCTCCCCCAGCGTCGGCAGCGGAAGGGCCGGCTCGCTGCTCGGGCTCTCGGTCCGGGGTGCCCGGCTCGGCGTCCCCGGTCGCGGCGTCCCCGGGGTGGGGGCCCCGGTGGGCGGAGTCCCCGTGGTGGGGGTCCCGGCGCCGGACACCGCGGCTCCGGAGCCGCGACCCGCCGCCGTGTCCGGGCAGGGCGCCGGCTGCGGGCCGGGGACCGTGGGCGTCGCGGCGAGGGCGCGCGCCCCCTCCTCGTCGTCAAGGCCGTCGAACGGCCCCTCCTCCTTCACCGGCGCCATGACGCAGTCGAAGCCGTCGGCGGCGATGACGGTGACGTAGGCGTTGAGGTAGTCGCCCTTGATCGCCTTGAGCGCCTCGTCGGTGAACGGGTAGGTCAGCAGGATCTCCAGGGACTTCGGCAGGTCGCGGCCGGAGTCGGCGAGCTTGCGCAGGACGACCGCCAGAGAGCGCAGGTTCGCGGCCGTGTCCTCCTTGCTGGCGTTGATCGTCTTGACGGCGACGTCCGAGAGCCTCTCCAGCCGGCGCAGCATCTCGACGAGCAGACCGCGCTGCTCTTCCAGCACCTTCAGGCCGGGCGACAGGTCGTCCAGGACGGTCCCGACCTGCCCGTTGCGGGCCCTGACCGTGGACGACAACCGGTTCAGCCCGTCGAGCGCGTTCACGATCGACTGCCGGTTCCGGTTGAGCGTGCCGGTGAAGGTGGCGAGGTTCCGCAGCGCGGACCGGACCTTGTCCTCGCGCCCGTTGAGCGCCTGGTTCAGTTCCCGGTTGATGGTCCGGATCTGCGGGAGCCCGCCGCCCGACAGCAGCAGTGACAGCGCGCCGAACACCTCCTCGGTGTCGGCGTTGCGCGTCGTCCGGGACGCCGGGATCACGGCGCCGTCGGCGAGCCGCTGCGGGGACGGCGCCGTCGTCGGCGCGGCGAGCCTGACGTACTTCTCCCCCAGCAGGCTCGACTGCTCCAGGTTGGCGGTCGCGTTCGCGGGCAGGTGCACGTCACCGTTCACGGCGAGCGTCACCTCCGCCTGCCACGCCCCCTTCGGCAGCGACACCTTCTTCACCCGCCCGACCGGGACGTCGTTGACACGGACGGCGGCCTGCGGGACCAGGTTCAGCACGTCCTCGAACCGCACCTTCACCGTGTAGGGGTGGTCGCCGAGGTCGGCGCCGCCGGGCAGCGGGACGTCCTCCAGCCGCACCGAGCAGCCCGCCGTGAGGACGACGCCGGCGGCGAGGGCCGCGACGAGCTTGTGCGTGCGCATCAGCGGTCCGCCTTCCCGCCGGTGCCGGCGTAGATCTTGCCCGCGGGCGGCAGCGGCAGCGCCGGCAGGCCGGTCTCCCGGGTCGGCGCCACCGCGACCAGCCCGCCCCTCTTCAGCCGGTCGCACTGCTCGCGGAGCGTCCGCGTGGCGGACGCCGCCGCGGCGCACACCGGCCGCTGGTCGGCGGCGATCGGGTCGACGCCCGGCTGGTCCAGGCTGCCGAACGCCTTGGTGATCTCCAGGAGGTCGCCGCGCGCCATCAGCGTCCGGGTCTTCGGGTCGTAGGCGCTCAGGGCGTTCTGCGTCACGAGCGGCGCGGTGTCGATGAGCTCGGCGAGGGACGCCCGCTGGTCGACCAGGACCTGGGTGACGTCCGAGAGCTTGCCGACGTTCCGTGCCAGCGCCGCGCGGTTGTCCTGGATGAACCCCTTCACCTCGGCGAGCGCCAGCGCGAGGTTGCGCAGGGCCGCGCCGAGCTCGTCGCGGTCGGCGGCGAGGAACCCGCTCACCTCGGCGAGCTGGTTCTCGGCGAGGCGGATCCGCCCGTCGTTGGCGCGGAGCATCTCGCTGAACTTGTTGAGGTTGGCGACCGTCGCGTACAGGTCGCCGCTGTTGTCGGCGAGCGTCTGCGACGCCTTGCCGAGGTCGGAGATCATGGTGTTGAGCGCCTGCCCGTTGCCGCCGAGGTTGGCGGCGCCGACCCGGATGACGTCCGACAGGGCGCCCTGCGCGTTCAGCCCCCGCGGGCCGAGGTCGCCCGAGATCTTCCGGACCGCGGCGTAGAGCTGGTCGAGTTCCAGCGGGGTCGCGGTGTTGCTCACATCGATGGACGCGCCGTCGGCCATCTTCGGGCCGCCGTCGTAGGCGGGGTCGAGCTGGATGTACCGGTCCGACACCAGGTTCGGCGCGATGACGATGGCGCGGGCGCCGGCGGGGACGTCGACGTCGTCGTCCACCCGCATCTCGACCCTGACCCTGTCGCCGAGCGGTTCGACGGAGTCGATCGAGCCGACCTTCACGCCGAGGACGCGGATGTCGGAGCCGGGGTAGACGCCGATCGCGGTGGCGAAGTACGCGGTGATCCGGTGCGTCGGCCCGCCGCCCAGGAAGGGGACCAGCGCGATCACGACCAGCAGGACGAAGACCGTGATGAGCGCTTGCACCACCCGCGTCCGGTGGTCGCGGATCGGCGAGCCGAGCTTCGGCAGCCTCACCGGGCGCGTCGAGGGGGACGCCATGTCACCGTCCTCCCGTCAGGTGCGGCGGCTTGCAGCGGTCCGGGTCCTCCGGTTGCCACCTGCCGTTCACCAGGTACTCCTCGGGGACGGTCCCGCACAGGTAGCCGTCCACCCAGCGGCCGTTGCCCGTCGCGTTGCCGAGGACGCGGATGTAGGGCGTGGCCGTCGTCAGCACGCGCTCCAGGTTCTTCTGGTTGCGTTGGAGGACGCCGACGACCCGCTCCAGGGACGCGAGCGTCGGGCCCAGCGTGCGGCGGTTGTCGTCGACGAGGCCGACCAGCTCCGTGCCGAGCCGCTGTGTGCCGACGAGCAGCGCGTGGATGGCGTCGCGGCGCCGGCGCAGCTCGCCGAGCAGCAGGTTGCCGTCCTTGAAGAGCGTCTCGAACTGGGAGTTCTGCGCGGCGATCGTGCCGGACAGCTGCTTGGTCCCGGCGAGCAGGCGGGACAGCTCGGCATCCCGCGACGCGATCGTGGAGGACAGCGCCGACAGGCCGTGCAACGCGACCCGGACGTCGGCCGGGGTGTCCTCGAACGTCGTGGAGATCGTCTCCAGGCTCTGCGCGAGCCTGGTCGTGTCGAGCTGCTCGAACGTCCGGCCGAGGTCCTGGAACGCCGTCGTGACGTCGTAGGGGGCCACGGTCCGGTCGAGCGGGATCGGCTCCTTCGGGTTCTGCCTGCGGTAGCCGAGCGGGTCCAGCTGGAGGTACTTCGACCCCAGCAGCGTCTTGATCATGATGGTGGCGCGGGTCGCGTTCCCGACCCAGGTGTCCTTCACCCGGAACGTGACCTTGACCTTGTTCCCCTTGAGCGAGACGCCGGTGACCTTGCCGACCTTCACCCCGGCGACGCGGACCTCCTGGCCGGGGTTCAGCCCGGCGGCCTCGGAGAAGTACGCGCTGTAGGTCGTCCCGCCGCCGACGAGCGGCAGCCGGTCGGCGCGGTAGGCGAGCGTGCCGAGGACGAGCAGGATCACGATGCCGACGACCGCCACCCCGATCGGGTCGCGGTCGCGCAGCGGCTTCAGCCGCGGCCGGCCCCGCTTCGGGCGCGGCAGGGCGCGCGGCAGCGGCGGAGGCGGCCCGCCCGCCGGGGGGACGGGGGGCGGGCCGCCGGGGGGCGGGGTCGGGGGCGTCATCCGCGGCACCTCGCGTCCTTGATGGGCAGGCCGGTCGGCGGCGGCTGGTTCGACAGGTCGGAGCCCGCGTAGCTGACGCCGATCAACTTCACCTCGCACTGGTAGAAGTTCACCCACGAGCCGTAGGAGGCCAGGCGGCCGAAGGTCGCCATCTTCCCGGGCGAGCGCTGGAGGAAGCGCGTCAGCAGCGGCTCGTCGCGGTTGAGGTTGTCGCTGAGCCGGCCGAGCTGGACGATGTCGTCCTTCAGCGGGTCCCGCGTGACCTGGAGCAGCCCGGCGGTGGCGGTGGTCAGGTCGGCGACCGACCCGAGCGCCCGGCCGATCGGGACGCGGTCGGTGGCGAGGCCGGAGGTGAACCGGCGCAGCGTGGTGACCAGGTCGACGAGCTGCCCGTCCCGCCCGTTGATGGTCTGGACGACGCTGTCGAGGTTCGCGATGAGCTGGCCGATCACCTTGTCCTTGGCGGCGAGCGTGCTCGACAGCTCCCCGACGGTGCGCAGCAGGCTCTCCACGGTGCCGCTCTCGCCCTGGAGCACCTTGACGACCGACTCCGAGAGCTTGTTGGCGTCCCCGGGCGACAGCGCCTGCATGAGCGGCTGGAACCCCTGGAACAGCTGGGTGAGGTTGAGCGTCCCGGCGGTGTGCTCGACCGGGATCGTCCCGCCGGGCCTCAGCACCTCGCCGGGCGAGCCGGTGCCCTGCCCGAGGGAGACGTACCGTCCGCCGACCAGGTTCAGGTACTTGACGGCGGCGGTCGCCGACGCGGGGATCCGCCGGTCCCGGTCGACGGAGATCTTCACCCGGGCGAGCCGGCGGTCGCTCACCTCGATCTCCTCGACCTGGCCGACCTCGACGCCCGCGATCCGCACGCCGTGCCCCGGATGGAGCCCGGCCACGTCGGTGAACTTGGCGTAGTAGGTGACGCGGTCGCCGCTGGTGGCGCCGGTGATGCTGGACGCCAGCAGCGCGGTCGCCAGCACCGTGACCACGATGAAGATCAGCGAGCTGACGAGGGGGAAGCCCATGCCCTTGATCCCCTGACCGGTGAGCCTCACTTCACCGTCACCTCCGTGCCCCGGTAGATCGGCCCGACCAGCACGCTGGACCAGTCCGGCAACTCCTCGGGGACCTCGTCCAGCGGCGCCCCGGCGAGCTCGTTGACCAGGTCGTTCTCCGCCGCCGAGTTCGCGGGGCCGAGGCCGCTGCCGGCCGCGCCGCCCTGGCCGGGCGCGCCGCCTGCGGGCAGCACCCGCACCCCGTCCCCGGTCCCGAGGTAGGGGACGCCCGGGCAGCGCGGCCCGCCGCCGCCGTCGTAGCGGGGGGCGTCCTTGCCCGGGACGTAGCGGCCCTTGCTCGTGACCGGCACGACCACGCCGTGGACGCCGTGCTCGTTCGTGCCCTTGCCGAGGACCTTGTTCATCGTCGGGATGAAGCCGGCGAGCGCGCGGAACGTGCAGGGCGCGGCCGGGGCGTAGCGGCGCATCAGGTCCAGGCTCCCCCGGCTCTCGGTCGCCAGCGCGATGATGTTGCCGGAGTTGGCGCGCAGGAAGTCCTCGAGGTCGGCGGACGATCCCGACACCGCGTCGTACAGGGTCGCGAGGGCGGTGCGCTCGTCGACGATCGTCCGGCTGGTGACCGTGAAGTCCGTGAGCGCCTGAAGCAGGTCGGGCGCCGCGTCGGAGGCGTGCTGGGTGAACGCCGCCAGCTCCCGGAGGTTGCGGGCGAGCGCCGGCACCTCCGGGTTGAGCCTGGTCAGGAACGCGTCGAGCTGCTCGAAGTTGCGGCCGATCTGGTCGCCGCGCCCTTCCAGCGCCCGCGCCATGGCGTTCAGCGTCGCCGAGAGCTTCGCCGGCTGGATGGTGTCGAGCAGGTCCATCGTGTGGTTGAGGACCTCCGACAGCTCCACCGCGTTCTGGCTGCGGTCCTCGGAGATCACGTCACCGTCGGTGATCGGCCGTCCCGCCGACCCGGGCGGCGGGACCAGCGAGACGAACCGGGCGCCGAACACCGTCGTCGGCAGCAGCCGCGCCTGGACGTCCGCCGGGATCCGGTCGGTCATCCCCGGTTTCAGGGCCAGCTCCAGCTTCGCGCCGGCCCCGTCCGCCGTGATGGACCGGACCTCGCCGACGACGACGCCGCGGACCTTCACGTCCGCCATCGCGTGCATCTCGTGCCCGGCCGTCGAGGTGCGCAGCGTCACCATCGTCGCGTCGGTGAACTGCTTGTCGTAGATCGCGATCGACAACCAGACCAGCAGCGCCGGGACGAGCAGGAACGCCACCCCGGTGAGGCGCTGCCCGACCACGTGCCGGGTGGTTCGCCGGGCCATGTCAGCTCCACCCCATGTCAGATCCACCCATGTCAGTTCGGCCCATGTCAGCCCGTCACCTTCACGGTGGTCGTGGCGCCCCAGATGGCGAGGCTGGCGAAGAAGTCCGTCACGCTGATCAGCACGATCGCGGTACGGACCGCGCGGCCGACGGCGACGCCCACGCCGGCGGGGCCGCCGACCGCGCGGTAGCCGTAGTAGCAGTGCGCGAGCACCACCATCACGCTGAAGATCAGCACCTTGGCGAACGAGAGCAGCACGTCCTCCGGGGCGAGGAAGATGTCGAAGTAGTGGTCGTAGGTACCGGCCGACTGCCCGTTGAACCAGAGCGTCACCTGTCTGGAGGCCAGATAGGAGCTGAGCAGCCCGATGCCGTACAGCGGGACGATCGCGACGGTCCCCGCGATGATCCGGGTGGTGACCAGGTAGGGCACCGACTGGATGCCCATGCCCTCCAGCGCGTCGATCTCCTCGTTGATCCGCATCGCGCCGAGCTGCGCGGTGAACCCGGCGCCGACCGTCGCCGACAGCGCCAGCCCGGACACCAGGGGGGCGATCTCGCGGGTGTTGAAGTACGCCGACACGAAGCCGGTGAACGCCGCCGACCCGATCTGGTCGAGCGCGGCGTAGCCGGACAGGCCGACGACGACGCCCGTGAACACCGTCATGCCGATCATCACGCCGACGGTGCCGCCGATGACGGCGAGCGCGCCGCTGCCGAACGCGACCTCGCCGAGCAGCCGCAGCGACTCGCGCAGGTAGCGGCGCATCGCGCGCGGCGTCCACAGCAGCGCCCGGACGTAGAAGCCGAGCTGGTCGCCGGGCTGGTCCAGCCAGGAGACCAGACTCACCGGGCGGAGGCGGCGACCCCCGGGAACCGCCATGTCACGCTCCCTTCGGGGGGACGACCTGCAGGTAGATGGCGGTCAGCACGAGGTTGACGAAGAACAGCATCAGGAACGTGATGACGACCGACTGGTTGACCGCGTCCCCGACGCCCTTCGGGCCGGGGTTCGGGTTCAGGCCGCGGTAGGCGGCCACCACGCCGGCGATGAATCCGAAGATCAGCGCTTTGAACTCGCCGATGTACAGGTCGGGCAGCTGCGCGAGCGCGGAGAACGAGGCGAGGTAGGCGCCGGGCGTCCCGTCCTGCAGCAGCACGTTGAAGAAGTAGCCGCCCGCGACCCCGACAACCGAGACCAGGCCGTTCAGCAGCACCGCGACCGCCATGCAGGCGAGGACGCGCGGGACCACGAGGCGCTGGATGGGCGAGACGCCCATCACCTCCATCGCGTCCATCTCCTCGCGGATCGTCCGGGAGCCGAGGTCCGCGCAGATCGCCGACCCGGCCGCACCGGAGATCAGCAGCGCCACGATCAGCGGGCTGGCCTGCTGCACGACGGCGAGGACGCTCGCCCCGCCGGTGAGCGACTGCGCGCCGAGCTGCTTGGCCAGCGACCCGACCTGGAGCGAGATGACCGCGCCGAACGGGATGGACACGAGCGCGGTCGGCAGGATCGACACCGACGCGATGAACCAGAACTGCTGGACCAGCTCGCGGAGCTGGAACGGGCGCCGGAACGACAGCGCCAGTACCGTCGCGGCGAGCGCGAAGAGCCGCCCGGTCTGGCGCAGTGCGCCGGCGCCGGGAACGGCGGAATCAGGTGCCGCCACGCGCGTCTCCTTCCTCGGGCACGCGCGCGTCGCCACGCGGTGCGGTCGGCTCGTCGGTTCGAGGGCGGTCAGTTCGCATCGGGGACGCCGCCCTCCGGCGCGTGCCTGCGGTTGGCGTAGATCGCCTGCTGCGCCCGGTGGGAGAGGCGCGGCATCATCTCGTCGAGGCGCCGCGCGTGCCGCAGCTCGCCCTGCCGGGGCGGCGTCCCGGGTGTGGGGCGCAGTTGCGGCGGGATCTCCAGGGTGCGCTGGAGGGGCGCGGGGCCGGCGGCTTCGGCGGCGAGCAGCGCGGCGTCCTTCTCCTCCGACATGCCGATCGGTCCGCGCGTGTCGCCGTGCAGGAACTGCAGGACGGCCGGTTCGTCGCTGGTCAGCAGCGCCTCGCGGGGGCCGAACGCGATGAGGTCGCGGCGGTACAGCATGCCGATGTTGTCCGGGACGGTCGCGGCGATGTCGATGTTGTGCGTGACGATCAGCATCGTCGCGTCGATCCGCGCGTTGACGTCGATCAGCAGCTGGGAGATGTGCGCCGTGCGGACGGGGTCCAGGCCGGAGTCGGGCTCGTCGCACAGGATGATCTCCGGGTCGAGGACGAGCGCCCGGGCGAGGCCGGCGCGCTTGCGCATGCCGCCGGAGATCTGGCCGGGCAGTTTGCGCTCCTCGCCGACGAGGCCGACCATCTCCATCCGCTCCATCACGATCCGCCGGATCTCGGACTCCTTCTTGCGGGTGTGCTCGCGGAGCGGGAACGCGATGTTGTCGTACAGCGGCAGCGAGCCGAAGAGCGCGCCGTCCTGGAACATCAGCCCGAACCGCTTGCGCGCCTCGAACACCTCGCGGTCGCGGTCGTTGACCATGTCGACGCCGCCGATCAGGACGCGGCCCTCCTCCGGCTTGAGCAGCCCGACGAGCGACTTGAGGAAGACGGTCTTGCCGGTGCCGGAGGGGCCCAGCAGCACGCTCACCTCACCGGGCGGAAGAGTGAGCGTGACATCACGCCAGATCGTCTGCCGGCCGAAGACTTTCGTCAGCCCCTCGACGACCACTTCAATTCCCACGACACCACCGCTCGCGCTAGGAAGAGAGGTTTCGAGGACATTACGGCGCAGTAGACGCAGCATTCAATAGGAGATCGCGAGCTCTTCGGCACAATTCGGTAAATGGCCTCAGAAATTTGTCACCGACTTAGCCCTCTCCCGCTCCGAAACCGTCACCGGTTGACTACCAGCCAGTAACTTGAGGCCGGCCGACGGCACGCCTGCCCCTACGGGCAAAGAGTTTCATCACCGGCCCAGCAACCGAACGCCGTTCTTGTCACATCACGCGCAAAGATGCGCCGCCGTGCGGGCGATCGAACCGCAGACCCTTGCCACCGCCGACTGGCGACTTTATGTTCACGGTGTTATCGATTTCATTCCAGGGTGTTCGCCTCCCGTCCGGCACACCCCATCCAGCGCCGCCGCCAGGACGGCGCCACGGCGCCCGGCCGGCTCGATGTGGAGGTTCGCTTTCCCATGTCGCAGGCATTAGATTTGTCTGAACACGACCGGAGTCAGACTGACTTCCAGGAATTCCTCGGCCTGCTGCGCGCGGAACTGTCCGACGTCACGAACGAGATCGTCACCGAGATCAAGCGGAGCATCCCGGAGTACGACCGGCCCGATCCCGCCTACGACCAGACCCTCCGGCTCTGCGCCGACATCCTGCTGCCGACCTTCCTGGACCGGATCTCCGATCCGGACGCCTCCACCGACCAGCGCGACGAGACCTGCCGCGCCCTCGGCCGCTTCGAGGCCATCGAGGGGCGCAGCCTCGACCACCTCCAGGCCGCGGCCCGGATCGCCTTCCACGTCGCGTGGCGCCGGACGGCCGTCCTCGCCGAGCGCGCTCAGGTCCCCACCTTCGTCGTGTCCGCCGCGGTCGACGCCATGCTCGTCTACCTCGAGGAATCCGTCGCCCAGGCCCGCCTCGGCTACCAGCAGGCCACCGGGCACGCCGACCTGCGCCGCCGCGAGGAGCGGCGCCGGCTGCTGCATCTGATCCTGCAGCGGCCCGCCGTCGTCCCCGAGGCCATCGAGGACCTCGCCAAGTCCACCGGCTGGTGGCCGCTGCCGGCCGAGGCCACCCTCGTCGCCGTCCACCCCGAGGCGCCCTGCACCCGCTCCGCGCTCGACACCGACATCCTCACCGACTTCGACTCGGCGGAACCGTGCCTGCTCGTCCCCGGGCCGCTCACCGCCGACCGGCGGAACATGCTGCGCGCCGCGCTGCCGGACGCCAGCTGCGTCCTCGGCCTCACCCTGCCGCTGGAACGGGCCGCCCACTCGCTGCGCTGGGCCCGCCGCGTCCTCGACCTCGCCGAGGAGGGCATCATCCCGGACGGCTCCCTCATCCCCTGCGAGGACCACCTGATGACCATGTGGCTGCTGTCCGATCCGCCGCTGGTCGAGGAGCTCACCCGCCGGCACCTGGAACCCCTGCAGGACGTGTCGGACGGGCAGCGCAAGCGCCTCGTCGAGACGCTCACCGAATCCGTCACCACCCGGGCGACCGCCGTCGACATCGGGGAGCGTCTGAAGATCCACCCGCAGACCGTCCGGTACCGGCTCCGCCAGCTGGAGGGCTACCTCGGCGACAGCCTGGAGAACCCGGACGCCCGGTTCTCCCTCGACGCCACCCTCCGCGCCGCGAGTCTGTACCGTCGCCGGCGCGCCCGCCGGGGCCAGCCCGGCGTACGGTGACCGGGATCCGCCAGGGGCGCGGGTGACGTTCGGGTCACAGGGAGTGCGGCGGGCCGTTATCCTGACCTCCTGGTTACCGGTTCCTGACGGAAAGTCGAAGGGGTCCATGCCGACGTCGACCTGGTTCCGCCTCAACGTCGCCAAGCGCGAACGCGTGCTCGAAGTGGCGATGCGCGAGTTCGGAGAACACGGGTACTCGACCGGCAGCCTCAACACCATCGCGCGCGAGGCCGGCATCGCCAAGGGCTCGCTGTTCCAGTACTTCAGCGACAAGCTGGAGTTCTTCGCGTTCGTGTGCGACGAGGCGTCGCGCCGCATCCGCGAGGAGATGGAGCGCCGCATCGAGCGGATCGACTTCGACCAGCCCTTCGACGAGTGGCTGGTCGACGTCCTCTGCGACTGGACCGAGTACATGGCCGACCACCCGCTGGAGCGCGGCGTCACCGCGGCCACCAACTTCGAGCTCGACAACGGCGTCCGGTCCGTCGTCCGCGACACCGCCAACCAGCACTACCTGCTCGTCATCCACCCGACGCTGGAGCTGTGGAAGGCGCAGGGCGCCATCGGCGACGACGCCGACCTCGAGGTCCTCGCCACCTGGCTGATGATGATCCTGCCGTTCCTCGCGCTCGCTCCGTACTACGACGGCCTCGACCCGATCCACGACCTGCGCGGCCGCACCCCGGCCCAGCAGCGCCCGGTGATCCGCCAGCTCGTCGCGGGCTTCCGCCCGATGTTCTCCCCCGGCAAGTGAGCCCGACGGGCCCTCAGGGCTGCCTGGCGTAGTCGTAGACGGTGCTCCGGGAGACCCCGGCAGGTCGGCCTCGGCTCGGCCGTGGGCGTTGGGGTGGGAGGGAACGCGGATGGAACACTGTGCGCATGACTCTCGGGACGATCGTGCTGACCGGCGCCGCCGGACGGGTCGGCACCGCACTGCGGGCGCCGCTGCGCGATGAGGCGGAGCGGCTCGTACTGGCCGATCTCGCGCCGATGCGCGTCGAGGCGCCGAACGAGGTCGTGCACCGCGGCGACCTCTCCGACGCGGCGCGGATCGTGCGGGGCGCGGACGCGATCGTCCACCTGGCCGGCGTCCCGGACGAGGCGCCGTTCCCCGACCTGGTCGAGGGCAACATCCTCGGCGCCCAGCGGATCCTGGAGGCCGCCCGCGTGGCCGGGGTGCCGCGCGTCGTCCTCGCCAGCAGCAACCGGCTGACCGGCTGCTACCCGTCCACCGAGACCGTGACGCCCGCCATGCCGCCGCGGCCCGACGGCCTGTACGGGGTCAGCAAGGTCGCGGTCGAGGCGCTCGGCCGGCTCTACGCCGACAAGTTCGGCATGGACGTGGTGTGCCTGCGCATCGGCAGCCTCGAACCGCGCCCGACCGAGCCGCGCCACCTCGCGACCTGGCTGAGCCACCGCGACTGCGCGGGCTTCGTCCTCGCGGCGCTGACCGTCCCGTCGCCGGGGTTCCTCGCGGCGTACGCGGTGTCGGCCAACGCGCGCCGGTTCTGGGAGCTCGACGAGCGGCTCGGCTACGCGCCCCACGACGACGCCGCCTCCTACGGCATCCCCGACACGTTCGTCGGCGACGGCGTTCCGCAGGGCGGCGACTTCGCGTCCGCCCAGTTCACGCTGCGCCATCTGGAGGGATCCGCGGAAAACGAGTGACGCTCGGGTCACGAAGGGTGCGGCAGGCCCACCCCGGTCCAGCAGCGCCCAGTGATCCGCCGGCTCGCCGCGGCGCCCGTCAGTCCTCGATCTCGGCGACCAGGATGTCCATGTGGCGGGCCGCCATGCGGGCGGGGGGCGGCAGTTCGGCGGCGTCGGCGGCCGTCAGCACGCGCGGACGGCCGAGCCGGCGGACGCGGCCGAGCCGTTCCACGCCGCCGCGGCCCTCGGCGAGCAGGTTGCGGACCCAGTCGGCGTCCCGCCCGTACGGCAGCCCGACGATGAGCCGGTCGCCGCTGCGGAACGCGGTCACCGGCGTCCGGTACTCGCGCCCCGACCTGCGGCCCCGGTGGACGATCATGGCGAAGGGCGGGAGGTAGGGCGCGTAGACGCCCTGCACGCGGTTCGTGACGGCTTTGTTGAACCGGGCGACCGATCTCGGCATCAGCGGTTTCACCATGCCTCCTGAGTAGCACGGCCTCCCGCCCTCGCGCGCGGTCAGCGGGTGAGGACGAACTCCTCCGGTCTGGCCTTGCGGGAGCCGGCCCAGAACTCGAACGTGTGGCCCGGCCAGAGGGTGCGGTTGACGCCCTGGTCGTCGAGGTACCAGCTGTTGCAGCCGCCCTCGTTCCAGACGGCGCGGCGCAGCCGCCGCTGGAGGCGGTCGTTGAAGCGGCGCGCGGCCTCCGGCTTCGGCTCGATGGTGTCGGCGCCGGCCTCCTGCATCAGGCGCAGGCAGCTCAGCACGTGCTGGATCTGCACCTCGATCATGAAGACGACGGAGTTGTGGCCGAGGCCGGTGTTCGGGCCGAGCAGCATGAAGAAGTTCGGCAGCCCGGGGATCGTCGTGCCGCGGTGCGCCTCGATGCCGTCCGCCCAGATCTCCTGGAGCTTGACGCCGTCGCGGCCGGTGACGCGCAGGTCGGTGAGGGCGTCGGTCACCTTGAAGCCGGTGCCGTAGATGATGCAGTCGACCTCGTACTCGCGCCCGTCCTCGGTGACGATCGAGTTCTCCCGCACCTCGGCGATCCCGGAGGTCTCCACCTCGACGCCGGGGCGCGCGAGCGCCGGATAGTAGTCGTTGGACAGCAGGATCCGCTTGCAGCCGATCGTGTAGTCCGGCGTCACCTTGGCGCGCAGGACCGGGTCGGCGACCTGGCGGGCGATGTGCCGGCGGGCGATCTTCTCCTGCGGGGCGGACAGCCGCGGGTCGATCGTGAAGCCGACGGCGCGGGCCTCCAGCGCCCAGTAGATTCCGCCGCGGAACGCGCGGGCGGCGCCCGGCACCTTCCCGAACAGGGCGCGGACCGGCGCGGGGATGGACACGTCGGGCTTGGGCTGGATCCACGGCGGGGTCCGCTGGAAGACGACGAGCTCGCCCGCCTGCTCGGCGACCTTCGGCACGAACTGGATCGCGGAGGCGCCCGTGCCGATGACGGCGACGCGCTTGCCGGTGAGGTCGTAGGAGTGGTCCCACTCGGCGGAGTGGAACGCCGTCCCCCGGAACCGCTCGACGCCCGGCAGGTCCGGGTAGGACGGGACGTGCAGCGCGCCGATGCCGGACACGACGGCCTTCGGGGTGAGGACCGTCCCGTCGGCGAGCGTCACCTTCCAGCGGCGGGCGTCGTCGTCGTACTCCATGGCGTCGACCGCCGCACCGAAGCGGATGTGCTCGCGCACCCCGTACCTGTCGGCGGTGCGCTCCATGTAGGCGCGGATCTCCGGCTGCGGCGCGAACATCCGCGTCCAGCCCGGGTTCAGCTCGAAGGAGAAGGAGTACATGTGCGACGGGACGTCGCAGGCGCAGCCCGGATAGGTGTTGTCGTGCCAGGTCCCGCCGAGCGCTTCGCTCTTCTCCAGCACGACGAAGTCGTCGAAGCCGGACTGCTTGAGCCGGATCGCCATGCCGAGGCCGGCGAAGCCGGAGCCGATGATGACGATCGCGGGGGCGCGGTCGCTCATGACCCCTCCTCTCAGTTAACCTACTCGCAGTAAGTTACCGGGAGTAGGTTACTGACGGTAGGTCCAACAGAGGAGATTTCCTGTGAGTGGCGCCACACCCCCGCCCCGCCGCCGGATGTCGCGCCCCGAGCGCGAGCGGCAGATGCTGGACGTGGCGGAGCGGGTGTTCGGCGAGCGCGGCTACCAGGCCGCCTCCATGGACGAGATCGCCGAGCGCTGCGGGGTCTCCAAGCCGATGCTCTACGAGTACTTCGGCTCCAAGGACGGCCTGCTCGTGGCGTGCGTGACCCGGTCCAAGGCCGAGCTGTTCGACGTCACCCAGAAGGCGATGGCGGGCGCCACCACCCCGGAGGACATCCTGTCGCGCGGGATGGTCGCCTACTTCCGCTTCATCGACGAGCACAGCAGGTCGTTCGCGATGCTGCTGCGCGAGCCGATGGCCGCCGCCCCGGAGGCCATCCGGGCCATCGACGAGACCCGGCGGCAGCAGAGCGGGCTCATCGCCGGCGTGCTCGGCACGTTCGCCCCGTCAGCCCCCGCCGGGACGATCGAGGCGTACACGCAGATCATCATGGGCGCGAGCGAGCGGATGGCGCTGTGGCAGACGGGCCGTCCCGACGTGTCGGCGGAGGACGCGGCCCGCTACATGACCGACTTCTGCTGGAACGGCCTCAGCCCTTACCTGGCGCCCGCCGGGGAAGCGCGTCCAGGGCCCCGATGAGCAGGTCGAGGCCGAACTCGAAGTCGGCCTCGGCGTCGAAGTCGGCCAGCGCCGGGCCGTAGGCGATCACGTGCGGGAACTCGTCCGGGTCGAGGCGCGTCCACGACTCGGCCCCCGTCTCGGCGAGGTGCCCCAGCATCTTCGCCATGCCGATCTCGCGCATCTGGGCGCCGAGGGCGTAGGCGATGAGCGCCCGCATGATGCGCACGGCCGTCTCGCCGTCGAACCCGGCCGCGTCGGCGAGGGCCAGGGCGCGCTCGGCCGGCCGCAGCCCCACCGGCGTGTCGACCTTGTGGGTGAGGACGATCGACATGCAGCGCGGGTTGTCGTGGGCGACCTTCCGGAACGCCCGGACCAGCGCACGCGCACGTTCCTGCCATGACTCGGCCGGGTCGTCGGGCAGTTCCAGCCCCGCGACGACGTGCTCGGCCACACCCTCCAGCAGGGCGCCCTTGTTCGGGACGTGGTTGTAGAGCGACATCACGGCGACGTCCAGCTCGGCGGCGACCCGGCGCATCGACAGGCCGTCCGCGCCCTCCCGCTCGATCAGGTCGACCGCCGCCTCCACGATGCGCGCGCGGGTCAGCCCCGGTCGCGGAGTGTCGGAGGTCACACGCCTCGCCATCGCTTCCCGCTCCCCTCGCCGTTGACACCCGTAAGTGTCCCATGACACGGTACGTACATTGTACGTAGGACGTACAGCGTACGTCTGCGCTCGGGGAGGACGCCCATGTCGACCCACGACCTGTACACCGACTCCGTCCCGTCCGACGCCTGGACCGTGCCGATGACCGGCGACGCCAGGTTCACCTGGGAGTACGACGACGGGCGCGACCGTCTCCTCGCCCTCTACCAGAAGGGCAAGGACAAGCAGTGGGACTCGGTCAAGCGCATCGACTGGGACCTTGAGGTCGACCCGCACGACGTCCTCGGCGTCCCCGACCAGTCCCTCGCCATCTACGGCACGAAGTACTGGGACATGCTGTCCGAGAAGGAGCGCGGGGAGCTGCGGCGGCACTCCACGTCCTGGCAGTTCTCCCAGTTCATGCACGGCGAGCAGGGCGCGATGGTCACCGCCGCCCGCATCGTCGAGTCGGTGCCCGACCTCGACTCCAAGTTCTACTCGGCCACCCAGACGATGGACGAGGCCCGCCACGTCGAGCTGTTCACGCGGTTCCTGCACGAGAAGGTCGGGATGGTCTACCCGATCAACACCAAGCTGCAGGACCTGCTGAACGAGACCCTCACCGACTCGCGCTGGGACATGCCCTACCTCGGCATGCAGGTCCTCATCGAGGGCCTCGCGCTCGCCGCGTTCGGCGTCATCCGCGACATCACCACCAAGCCGCTGCCCAAGCAGATCCTCGCCTACGTCATGCAGGACGAGGCGCGCCACGTCGCGTTCGGGCGGCTGGCGCTGCGCGACTACTACAAGCAGCTCTCGCCGGCGGAGCTCCGCGAGCGCGAGGAGTTCGTCATCGAGGGCTGCTACCTGATGCGCGACCGCATCCGCGGCCGGGAGATCTGGACCAACTTCGGCATCGACCCGAAGGAGGTCGACGAGATGGTCGAGAACTCGCCCTACATGCGGATGTTCCAGAGCCTGCTGTTCAGCCGCATCGTGCCCTGCGTGAAGGACATCGGGCTGTGGAGCGACCGCATCCGGCGCGCCTATGACGACATGGGCGTCCTGGACATGTCCAAGGCCGACCTCGACGCGCTCATGCACCAGGACGAGGAGATCGCCGAGAAGGTCGACGCCGAGCGGTTCGCCGCCGAGGAGACCGCCCGCAGAGCGGAGGTGGACGCCGTCATCGCCGACGCGGCGGCGGCGGGCTGAGTAACGTTCAGATCATTCGATCCGCCGCACACCTCGGAGGTCTGGATGCCCCTCGCGCACTTCGACGGAGCGCTCGCCGTCGTCACCGGAGCCGGCAGCGGAATCGGCCGGGCCGTCGCCCTCGCCCTGGCGGGGAACGGGGCCGCCGTCGTCGCCGCGGACATCGACCTGCCCGCCGCCGAGCGCACGATCGCCCTCGCCAAGACGCTCGGCGCGGGCGGCACCGCCTACGAGGTGGACGTGGCGGACGAGGCCGCGATGGAGGACTTCGCCGCGCAGGTGAAGGAGACCCACCGCGTCCCCGACATCGTCGTCAACAACGCCGGCATCGCGGTCACCGGCCCCTTCCTCGACACCGGCGTGGAGGACTGGGAGCGCATCCTCGGCGTGAACCTGTGGGGCGTCGTCCACGGCTGCCGGCTGTTCGGCCGCCAGATGCGCGACCGGGTGGACGCGCTGCCCAACAAGCCCGACAAGCCGAACTTCGGCGGCCACATCGTCAACATCGCCTCGGCCGCCGCGTTCGCGCCGTGGCGCGCCATGCCCGCCTACTGCACGACGAAGTCCGCCGTCCTCATGCTCAGCGAGTGCCTGCGCGCCGAGTTGGCCGGCTCGCGCATCGGCGTCACGGCCGTCTGCCCCGGTTTCGTCAGCACCAGCATCGTCGACAACGCGATACACCTGGAGGGCGACGAGGCGGCCCGCGCCCGCCTGCGCGAGCGCGGCCAGCGGGCCATCAGGCTGCGCAACTACCCGCCGGAGAAGGTCGCCGAGCGGGTCGTCAACGCCATCATCAAGAACAAGCCCGTCGTGCCCGTCAACGCCGAGGGGCACCTCCTGCACGCCCTTTCCCGGGTGTCCCCCGCCTCCCTGCGCCTGCTGGCCAGGATTCCCGCCCGGGGTTAGCGTCCGCCCGACGGGCGCGGCCCCCGACTCTCCCCGCGGTGAGAGGAGAAGGATCGATGCCCCCCGACGTCCTGCTGAGCGACGGCCGCCCCCGGAACTGGACGGCCCGGATCCGGTGCGCGGACGGCGACCACGCGCTGGAGCTGACCCATCGCGAGGTGGTCGCCGAGCGGCTGCTGCGCGCGTCCCGCAAGCACTCCTTCGACCCGGACGTGGACGTCGACTGGGACGCTCCGCAGGACCCGGACGTCTTCTACTTCCCGCCCCAGCTCGCGTCGCTCTACGAGACGCCGCTGTGGGACGGGCTGACGCACCGGCAGCGGGTGGAACTGACCAAGCGGGAGATGTGCAGCATCGCCTCCTTCGGCATCTGGTCGGAGATGCTGCTGATGCGGTCGCTCGTGATGCACGCCTACCGGCACCGCTACGACAGCGACCACGTGGCGTACGCGCTGACGGAGATCGCGGACGAGTGCCGGCACTCGACGATGTTCGCCCGGATGGTGCGCACGTGCGGGCTGCGCACGCACCGGCCCCGGGCGCTGGAGTTCCACCTCGCCAAGCTGTTCGGCGCCGTCTACGACCCGGTGCCGATGTTCGCCGGAACGCTGATCGTGGAGGAGTTCACCGACGCGTTCCAGCGGCTGACCTTCCCGGACGAGGACGTCCAGCCGGTGATCCGCCAGGTCACCCGCATCCACGTGGTCGAGGAGGCGCGGCACATCCGGTACGCGCGGGAGGAGCTGAAGCGGCTGGTCGCGGAGATCCCGGCGGTCCGGCGGCGGGCGGCGGCCTACGGGATGGCGCAGGCGACGCGGCTGACGACCGCGCAGCTCGTGCACCCGTCCTGCTACACGGCGGTGGGGCTGGATCCGGGGCTGGCGCGGCGCGTGGCGGCCCGCAGCCCGCACCGGCGCGCGACGATGGCGTGGTCGTTCCGGAAATGCACCGCGTTCCTGGGCGAGGTGGGTTTCCTGGACGGCCGGGCGCGCGACGTATGGATCCGGGCGGGGCTGCTGGAGCGTTGACCGTTACATCGGGCGGCCATTTGTCTCGACGTCGAACCGATTATTAGAAAATGGTTCGCCAATGGCGGGGAACTGGACTCGGCTAGAGCATGCGAAAGGGCCGCGGAGCAGGGACCACTCCGCGGCCCTGAGGCGAGTACGGGCAGCTCAGCCTGGGTTTCCTACACCCAGGACACTCCCAGCGATGGCATGGTCACGATGTCGACCCCCTCCTCCCCAGGCATCGCCGCGCGCCGATCATCCTGCCTGGCACGGGAGCCCGACCGGCGCGCTCCCTCCCCTTTACCGGTTCACCATAGAAGGTGCCGGCGAAAATGACGCCGTGCTCGGCCGATTCAGGTCAGGAATGACTTAGCGCGGCGAGGACTTCACGGGCGGCGGCGGTGGCGGTGTCGAGACAGGCGCGCTCCCGGGCGTCCGCGGGGCCCCTGCGCGGCGCCTGCTCGCTGTAGCTGACGGTGAAGACCGCGTTGCGGACCCGGGCCGTGACCTGCCCGACCACGGTCGGCTGGCCCTCGTCGGTCTTGAACCAGCGGTACGCCTCGTCCCCGAGGCCGCCCTTGCGCTCCAGGGTGACGGTCCGCACGAGCGGGGCGTCGTGCGCCTGGGCCCACTGCGCGTCGTAGTAGCCCTCGGCGTCCTGGACGGGGGTCGCGGTGTCGCCCGGCGCGTACAGGTGCGCCTCCACGCGCAGCCAGCGGAACGCCGAGCCGGTCGAGGAGTACGTGCACGTGGTGAGCGTCGAGTTCGCGCTCTGCCGCCGCGCCGCCTTCGGCACGGCCCGCTCGACCGTGGCCGGCCGCGCCGGGCAGATCTTGACGGCCGGGACGTCGAAGTGCTCGCCGTGGTACTCGAAGTACCCGCCGGCGCTCAGCCCCCGCACGATGTCGAT